>NZ_JAGQDB010000068.1:0-13148 GCF_024346495.1 Cyanobium sp. A1C-AMD
TTGACAGCGACTTTGATGTCTACAGGCGTTTCCGCAAGAAACCCTTCTGCCGGATTCCCCTTGGCTGAGCAAAGGCCTTTTGTATCGCCTGGCTCTGCAGCAAGGCCTAGGACTGGGAGGCGGCAATCGTCACCTCAACAGGTAGGGATAGTCACACCTTTGTCTGCTCTGTTGCAGTGAGAATGAAGCAATCAATGGCACTAGCAAGCCCAGCCCTCAAAAAGTCGACTTGGATGAATTGATGATTCCATTCCGTGCCCTACTGCTACAGAGACTGATTTGCTCGGCCTGGTCCATCGGCGCGATTGCGCTGGTGACCGCCTCACTGCTGGAATGGGGTTTGGTCGTTGCTGGCCCTGCAAGGTTGCTCTGATTGCAGCGCCTGAGCTCAGCACCTCAAAGCGAGTGACGGCGAGTGACAGGAAGGCATTTAAAGTAGTTAGTCAGATCAGAAATAATGGCCCTCAAGCTTGGCCAGAAGAAAAGCCTTAAGAGATCAGCACATATTCATCTGGGTTAAACAGGATCACCGCTTCACCGCCATAGCCAATGCTGGCAGCAGTAAGACTGACAGCAGGCTGCCGCCCACCAGAGCTGCTCCCACTTGAGGCGACATCAGTCCGGCCTGTACCTCGAGATAGGCAACAACAATCGGCAAATTGAGTGACTGTGACACCAGCAGCGAAAAGCGCAGTCGTTCGACCAGATCAGGCAGCGCCTGGCGATAAAGCAGCCACTGGGGCAGACCACGTATCAAGAGAATCCCCGCTCATCAGATCACTGGTCCCCAGGGATGGGCTGCTACAGAGGCGAGGTCCAGCCGAGCACCGGCAACGACGAAGAACAGCGGTACGAATAAACCGTAGGCCGACGCCTCCAGTTGCTTAATCGCAGGGGAGATGTCGGGTTCGGCGATAAACCGCCTCATCACCAAGCCTGCCAGCAGTGTTCCCATCAGGGTGGCAACTCCCAACGCCTCCGACAAGGCAATTAGTCCGACTACGAGCAGATACAGCAGCTGCATTGGCGTGGCGGATGCTGAGCCCGCTACGGACTCAAACCAATACCAAAATCTTGACTGCCCCATCCGCGCCGGCACCAATGCCAGCAACCACGCCACCACCACCACCAGAGCAACACTGAGCACAGTTGTGATGGGATTGGTAGATCCCAGCAACAGGGCCACGGCCAACACCGGGCCCAGTTGTCCCCAAGTGCCTGCACTAAGCAACAACCGCCCCAGCGGGGAATCCCACTCTCCCGATTCCCGGAGGATCACCAGCAATGTCGATAGGGCGGTTGAACTGAGTGCCACCACCAATGCAACCGGACGTAACCCACCGCCAAGGGGCAGCACCGAGACCAGAAGAACCCCCACAATGAGGGTGGCAAACCATCCCAAGGCACCCAGACGGCCTGGGGTGCCGCTAAGGGTTTTCTGGTCAATATTCAGTCCTATTAAGGCGAAGATCAAACCAAGACCTATCTTCGCGAAAAGATCAATCGCTGGATCCTGCTGCACCAAGGCCAGGCCAGAAGGCCCTACAGCAATCCCCCCCAACATCAATAGCGCGACTGTTGGAAGCCGGCCTCCAAAAAGTCGAGCTACGAAGGGAGATACAGCAACAATGGCAACGATTGTCAGCAGTCCCTGTAGACCAACACTCATTGGCTGCGGAAAATTCAACCATTATCCTGCTTCAGCAGAGCTGGATCGTTGAGGAGTGGCCTTGCCTTCCGCTTGAGGGCAGGCGCGCTGGTGCCGATGTGGTAAGCCAGTGATTGGCTGGGGTGGTATTTATCCGGCTGTTACTGCATCAAGAGCCGGTGATAACAATGAGCGAAGCTCCTCGTCTTGAAAAGCTAGGCCGCTTTCTGTTGCGGGGGCTGCGCATCGGCGCCAGCACCGTGTCGATCGTGGAGTTGCTGCGTAGCGACTGGACCGCTGGCATCAGTGCAGGCGTCGCCTGGGTGGTTTTTCTGCAGGTGGAGCGGCGGCTGCCGCCCCTCAGCCCGGAGACCGAGGACTGATTCGTGCCCCCACGTTCATCACTCCGGGCTTTGTTGTGCTCAGACCAGCTTGGTGAGCACGTGCTGCATAACCTCCAATAGTCCATCGGCGAGGGGGCGATGGCTGCCGAGCTTGGCGCTCCAGATCGATCCAGACAGCAGTTCCTCTGGGCTTATCAAACCCAAGTCCTGGCCCTCCAGAAGCTGCAGCTGCTCCAGCGGCACCGATAGCTCGGCCTGAAACACATGGGCCGTTCGGCGGTGGATGTGATGCACCATCACCAGCTCCACCGCCGGGGGCTGCCAGCTGATCTCCTCCAGTAGCTCCCGCCGCAGGGCCTGCTCTGGCGTTTCGCCGGGGTCGAGGTGTCCGCCAAAGAGCCCCCAGCAGCCGGGCGCAACGATGTCGGGGATCTCGTCGCGCAGCTGCATCAGCCAGCGACCATCCCGATGCAGCATCGCCAGGGCGACTTCAACGGCCATGGATCGGCCTCAGGCAGAGGCCGACCGGCGCTGCTGCTTGGCGACGAGCGCGGCCCCGCCCGCTGCCAGCACCAAGCCACCGCTTATGGCGAGGAAAGCCAAGGTTTGCAGCAGCAAAAGGAAGATTCCAATGGCCGACCCGGTCACGATCTGCACCCTCGCCTTGATCAGCAGGGTGAGCAGCAGCAGCACAGTGGCCTTCAGGGCCAGAACCTTGGCCGTGCTGAATGGCAAAAAGGGATTCAAGAACACATGTTGATCTCGGGTGTACCCATGCTGGCGGACTGATCCCGCAGCGGTGGCTTCATTTGCGGCATTTCAACGGGAGTGCTTCCTCCCAATGGAAGGAGTTTCTTTAGGCCATGCCCGTGAGCCAACGTCCCCCCAGGGCAAGGGCGATGGCAAGGGTTGATCCCAGCCCCAGCAAGCGGGGACTCGTGAATAGCAGCCGGCGCAGGATCACCAAGCTCCAAATCAGACCCACCGCCATCACCGCGCTCTGGCAGAAGGCCACCACATGCTGATCGGCGCTCCAGCTTGGCCAGAGGGCAGCCGCGGCTCCTTGCCAGGGGAAGGCACTCACCGGCAGCAGCTGGCCGGCCTCGACCATTCCCAAGGGCAAATAGCGAGACAACAACAGGGCCCACACCAGCGGCAAGAGCCCATAGAGCAAGGGTTTCGGCCACCAGCCGGCCACCAAAACAGGCAGTAGCAGCGCAATCAAACCCACCCCAAACCTGGGCAGCAGGGGACCTGCTTGTAGGCATTCAGGGGCCCATGGCAACCAACCCAGCCAGCCCTGCCAGTGATGCAAAGCCACACCGCCCAGCAGCACCAAGAGCAAGAGCCGTTCGCCAAAGGGGACAGCCATGCCCTTTTGCAGGTCGGCCGCGGGCGGGCGCAGGCGCAATTTCACAGAGCGGTGCGGACAGGCTTGAACGCAGGTGAGGCAAAGCACGCAATTGCGATTGTCTTCCAGGTGGGCTGGATGGGTCCCCAGGGGGCAGCCTCCCGTGGCCAGGCCTTCACCTTCCGCTGGTCCGCCTTTGAAGCAGGCATAACTGCTGCAACTGCCGCTGCAGGTGCCCGCCTCGGCCCGCAGCTCCAGCACCGATAACTTCGCCATCAGGCCATTCATGCCCCCCACTGGGCACAAATAGCGACACCAGAAGCGCTTCTCAAACAACAGCGAGCACACCACCGCCCCGCCCGTAATCACGAGCAGCAGACAGCTGCTCAACCAGGCCGTGTCTTCAAGATTGGCCAGCTCCTCCCACAGCAAGATGGCGCCAAAGCCAGCAGCCAACACCGGTGCGGCCCAGCGGTCGGTGTCGCCCCGGGGCCAACGGCGCGGCTGCCAGCCCAGTAAACGGGCGAGCTTCTGGCTGATTTCGCCCCACACCATGAACGGGCAAAAGGAGCACCACAGCCGCCCCACCAGCGGGAAGGTGAGCAGAATCACAGGCCACCACCAGGCCCAAAACAGATTTAGGGCACCGTTGTGGGCCCGATCCTGGGGGCCCAGCCACAGGGCCCCATTCACCAGTACAAACAGCCAGCTCACCAAGCCAAACAACAGGCCATTCCACGGCAAAGGGGCTCGCATCCACTCCCTCAGCCGAGGCTTCCAGCCCCAGATGTCGAAGCGCAGGCTGGTGGGCCGGCTCAGTAGCCAAAACACATCTTCCGGCAAGAGGTCGGGCAGCTCACCATGAACGGCTGACGCCTTGGCCTGAAGCAGTGCCCGGTTGATCACCACATCCAGTTCCCGCAGGTTGTTGGGGAAGTCGTGGCTTTGGAGACGCTTCACCACGTTGGCGGGCACCTGGGGTGGCTTGGGCCAGCCCAATTGGCGGGCACGGCGCCGCAGGGAGTAACGGATCCAATCCCCCAAGTCTTGGCGGCGCACCCTTAGGGGAGGGACCCGGATTTGGTCGCAGAGACCTTCCAGTTCCGGCACGCTGGACTCGGCGGTGAACAGCAACCGGCCTTGAAATGGTTCGCTGCAGCCAGGCCATTGGGCCGTTCGCGCTAGCTCGATCAGTAGGGCTCGCAGCTCGGGTGGGGCGGCATCGAAGCGATCCAGCAGCACGCAACCCTGACCGATACACTCCAACAACGGCGGCCCTTGGCTTGGGGATCCGTGAAACAAGTCGCCGCCATCGACGCGCAGCAGGCTGGTGTCAACGCGAATCAATACATGGCGCCGGTCGCCCGAGCCGAAATGAACAAGCGCAGCCAGGTTGTCCTTCTCCAGCCCAGGCTCGCCACTGATCAGCACAGGCCGCCGCGCAGGGTCTTGAGCCGCCTGGGCCAAGGCCGCCCGGAGCTTGACGGCGTAGCGACTTCCCCCAACCACCCCACGCCGGGTGGATCCCACCAGGTAGGGAGCCAGGCGTCGCAGGGCCGGTGCGTCTAGCTCCTGGGTTGGGGAGGTCATGGAGAAGGTGGGCTTGGCGGCGGGGGCCAGGGATGTCCGGTTGCCCTTGGGGCTTCCAGTTCCGCTTCAGCATTACCACCAGCGGCGGCTGATCGCTGAATGATCTAGGGATAAAACACAACTAACGGTCCCCGGTGGTCCTAAGAAAAGTGATCGCCAGGGCCTGCCGGCGGAGTGCCGCAAAAGAAGCCGTTTCGCTCTGATCCAGAGTCCATGTGTCCTGCCTTACAGAACCTTTTTGGGGTTTCGCCTTGGATTGGTTTAGTCAATCAACCATCGGACCCATGGCTGACACTTACACCATCACAACTGAAGACGGCAAGTCTTTTACCTGTGCTTCTGACACCTACATCCTCGATGCTGCTGAGGAGCAGGGCATTGATCTCCCTTACTCCTGTAGGGCTGGTGCTTGTAGCACCTGTGCAGGCAAGATTGTGAGCGGCGGTGTCGACCAATCTGATCAAAGCTTCCTCGACGATGATCAAATCGCCTCGGGTTTTGCCCTGCTTTGCGTGAGCTACCCCACCAGCGACTGCACCATCACCACCGGTGTGGAGGATGATCTCTGAACCCGGCGGCCCCGGACGTTGAGTGCCCATCCCACCGATCCCCTGAGCCCTGCCCCCGTCCTGGTCTGTGGTCTTGGCGCCCTGGGGCAGGCCTGTCTTCAGCGCCTCCTGGCCTTTGATCTGCCCCTCCACGGCGTCGATCTGCGGCAGCCCAGCTGGAGAGATCCCGAGCTGGAGTCCCGTCTGGCGGCAACGCTCACCCATGGAGACATGCGCCTGGCCCACGTGTTGCGCCAAGCCGGTGCCGAGCGAGCCAGTTCCGTTCTGCTTCTGAGTTCCGACAGCACGATCAACTTTGAGGCTGCCCTCCAGGTACGGCTCCTTAATCCCACCGCAGAAATCGTGGTGCGTTCCACCAACCGTCGCGCCGATCTCGGCGCCCTGCTGGAGCAGCGCCTGCCCGGGGTAGCGGTGGTCGATCCCATCCTTCTCTGTGCTGATGCGATCAGCACCGCCCTAAGACCTGCATCGATGCGGGCGAGAGTGGAGGTGGATGGCCAGATCATTCAGGTAGTGGAGGGTCCTGGTGGGGACCTTCGCCAACAGAAGCAGGTCCGGCTTCCCGGGTCATCCTCCGGATCCCCGCCGGTATGGTTAATAGCCCGTTCACCGCTCATCAACCAGGGCCCGCTGGCCCCTGGCCAAAACCGCCGCCATCGCGTCCAGGCCTGGCTGCGGAGCAAAATTCAAAAGCTGCGCGTCTGGCTGCGGGCGCGGACACGGCTCCAGCGGTGGGGCTTCGCTCTGCTGATGCTATTGGTGTTGGTCGGCGTGCAGACCTTCTCACAAGTGGGGGGATGGAAGCAGGGGGTGTTTGTCACCCTCGGCTTGCTCAAAGGGGAGTACGTCGACCCGGTGAACCTCCTCCTCTCCGACATCACCGGGATAGAGGAGGTCAGCGGTTGGCTGATCGTTGGCACCCTCCTCTATTCCCTGGTTGGCACGCTGCTGACCTCGGCCCTGGTGGCCGTGATCCTGGAACGTTTGCTGCGGGAGCGCCTGGGTGTGGAACGGATCCGGCTGCCCCGGCGGGGCCCGGCGCCGGTGCTGTTAGTGGAGGGATCCGCGCTGGCTCAGCGCGTTGCCCAGCGGCTGCGGCGTCACCAGCAGCTGGTGGTGAGGGTCGAGCCGGGGGGCAGCGATGGCTCCCAGGACAAGGGAATCGTTCAATTCGGACAACTGGAGGAGGCGCTCCAGGCGCTTGAGGGTCGTCCCGTTGCCGCCGTTGGCCTGCTTTCCACCGATCTGCTGGCCAATCTAGAGGCCGCCATGGCGCTGCAAAAACGCTGGCCCGAGGCTGGTGTCGCGGTGCTGGCCCATGACTTTGGGGCCGCCGAACCCCTGGGGGACCTGCTGGGAGGGCTGGCGGTGATTTCCACCGTCGACCTGGTCGCCGATGCGGTGGTGGCGGCCGCCTTTGGGGAGAGGGTGGAGGGAGTCTTGCAACTGCAGGGCACCCACCTACTGATCGTGCGCTACCGCCTTCAGGAGCAGAACAATCTTTGCGGTCTGAATATCTCCAGGCTGGAGAATGGCTATGGCGTGACAGGCGTTTCTCTGCGCCGGTCCCGCTATCGCGAGCCCATTCTTTTGCCGCCGCCAGACCTGGTGCTGGCCGCCGGAGACCAGTTGGTGGTGCTGGCGACGGCGGCCAGCCTGCGTAGCATCGAATTGGACCATCCAGTGCCCCCCCGCTATCGCCTGCAGATCCAATTTCAGGGGGCGCTCTCGCCAGAGCGTCGCTTTCAGGCGCAGCAAAGCTTGGCTCGCTGGATCGGTTGCCTCCCAGGGGAGGTGCTCCATCTCCTTGACGGAGAGAAGCATCTCACTCCTCCGGTGGATCGGGAAATCTGTGATCTGCTGGTGGAAGATCTCCGGCGGCAGGGTGTGGAATGCACCCTGATACAAGTCGGTGGCTTGGGCCTGGCCAGCGGATGAGAATCCGATCAGCAACGACGGCAGTAGAAGGGAGAGTGGTTAGAAAATGGCTACTGGCACCAGGACTAAGACTGGCCCGCTGGGTGAAAGGGAGCGTTCGCGTGGCCTGAGCTTGAACAAGCCTTAACGAGTCCCTTGCAGCCTGCCGGCATGCTTGAGAGGTGCGTTCACTGCCGCCCGCCATGACCCTCCCGATGACCACGCTTGAAGCCTTTGCCGCCATCCCCCTGGCGGCGGTGTGCTGCGACCAGACCTTCGGCAAGGACGAAGCCCGCGTGATCCGGGAGCAGCTGCTGGGACGTACGGCCTACCAGGAGATGGAGCCCTACGCCTTCGGGTTGTTGATCTCGGGTCTGCTCAAGCGCTTCCGGGAGGAGTCGTGGCAGGGGCTGATCGCCAGCGCGGCCCCGCTGCTCAGTCCGGAGCAGCAGGAGATGGCCTTCGCCCTGGCCTGCCAGCTGATCCACTGCGATCGGATCGTGGCTCCTCAGGAGCAAGAGTTCCTGGCGGCCCTGGCGCAGCAACTGCAGTTCACCACAGACCGTGCCGAGCAGATCTTTGAGGTCTGCGATCTGCTGAACCGCGATTTCGTCAATAACCAGTCGACTTAAGCCCAGAATCCAACCGCCTCTCACTGTCAGCCGAAATCGAAAACTGGACCAGCACCGAATTGAGTACAGCTTGGTGATCGAAACAGAGAGGCGTCAACTTTCCTGGCAGAGCCAGCCTCAGCTCTACCAGTTGAGCCTATGCTGGGTAATTGGGATTTTTGCAAAGTGAATAAAGAAGAAATCTTGCATGACTACAAGCAAAAGCTTGGTGCGTTTATCCCTGAATTCGTGGCCTTGGATGATCTTGTGGACATTTATCTAAACAACCCTGGCTTCCACTCAAGCTTCGAGGACTTTATGGACGAATGGCAAGAAGAGGATAATGCTGTAGAATGTGAATTCTAAATCATAATCAATTTCATATGGATATCCCTCCTCAAGAACTTAATCCAAAGTGGTTTAAGAGTCACTTGCTTGATCGCTCGGTTGAGCTTCAAGAGCTTTATGAGTTGCCTCAAGGTGAGCTAGATCTAGTAATGGCAGAGGCTGCCGAGCTCAGGACTGATGTGGTCAATCGCGACCGCAACCATGGCAAGTGGTGCACCGCCGGCTATTTCCTGGAATTGGCGAAGATCATTAGTGAACGGCGATTCGCTCAGCTTGATCAGAAGTAAGGCTGCGCGGCGCCGCCCCAACCCCTTCACATGCTGTTACAATTGCCGTAACAAATTGAAACACGCATGACTGACTCCACTCCCCGCTTTGGCTTTGTCGCCTTCGCTGAAACCTGGAACGGCCGTCTGGCCATGCTCGGCTTCGTGATCGGCCTAGGCACCGAGCTACTCACCGGCCAGGGCATCCTTTCCCAGATCGGGCTCGGTTGATCAGTCCCCTTGTGCTGCAGCCAAATATCGCCGACTGACGCCAGCGCTTCCGTTTCGTTTCACACCACCCAGGAGATCCCCATGACCAACACCCCCGCCAACGACAAGCTGCTCGATACCAGCGCCGAACAGCTGACCCTCGTGGCGCAGCTCAAGCGTGCTGAACTGTTTAACGGCCGCGCCGCCATGCTCGGCATCGTGATCGGCGTCGTGGTGGAAGGCCTCACAGGTTTTGGCATCGCCCACCAAGTCGGCCTCGGCGCCCTTGTGGATGGCTATGCCGCCTGCCGCACCCAGTTCTTGCCCTTCTGCTTCTGAGCCCCTGCTCGGCTCATACGCCATTTGCTTTCCGTAACCGGGGTGCTGGGCAGGGTCTAGGTGCCGGATGGCGGCCTGCGGGCCGACTCGATCAGCAGGTTCTGGAGTAGTTCGCTGCTGCTGATCAGCAGGTGGGCCAGCCAGGTGCCCGTCAATCGGGGTTCAGCTACCCGATCGCCCCTGCAATGGCTGATGGCTTGCTCGATCTCGGCCAGCTCGCGAGCGATGTTGCGCACCATCGCTTCTGTGGTCTCGCGGGGGCTGGGCCGGAAAGGAATTTGCATCGGATCCACTCTGCCCCCGGGCAGCCGCTGGGGTGGCATTCAGCGGCGCACCGGCACTACCTGCATGCCGACAGGGGCCAGTGCGATCAGCGCCAGCTTGATGTGCTGGATACCGAAGGGAATGCCGATGATCGTCACGAAGCAGGCCACTGCAGAGGTGAGGTGGCCGATCGCCAGCCACCAGCCGGCCACCAGAAACCAGAGCACGTTGCCGATCAGCCCCAGCGGTCCTGTGCCGAAGTCGTTGCGTCCGGTGAGCTCACGCCTGCTCACGGCCTCATTTCCAAACGGCCAGAAGGAGTAGTTGCCGATCACAAAGCAGGCCCGGGCCCAGGGAAGGCCGACGATCGTGATCGCCGCCACAAGACCGGCCAGCCACCAGCCCAGGCCCATCACCACTCCGCCGAGCACGAACCAGAGAACGTTGAGCAGAAAGCGCAGCATCAGATCTTCCACGGTGCTCCCAGCCTGGCAAAAGGGAGATGGGAGCGCAGCCGTGATGGGTGATGTCCTCCTTCTTCTTCTTCTTTTCAACCCCTGCTTCCCAGCCCCCTGCAGCAGTTGTCAGGCATCCGTTGTCCCTCTCCATCACTATTTGAGTAACTTGCCAAAGCTGAGCCGACGTTCGTAGCAGCCATGCCTGACGGAAGACCATCCCATGTAGTCGTCATCGGCGCCGGATGGGCTGGTTGGGGCGCAGCCAAGGCACTCTGTGAAGCGGGTATTCGTGTCACCTTGGTTGATGGGATGTCCGATCCAACAGGCAGTTCACCAATCACAACCAAAAGCGGCAAACCTTTCGAGGCAGGCACCAGAGGTTTTTGGAAAGACTATCCCAATATCAATGCACTCACAGATGAACTCGGCGCTGGCGATATCTTCACTGACTTCACAACCAGTGCCTTCTGGTCGCCAGATGGGTTAGAAGCAACAGCGCCTGTCTTTGGAGAGACACCCCAATGGCCAAGTCCGCTTGGCCAGATGGTGGCAACAATAACTAACTTCACGCGACTACCTATTCAAGACAGGCTCAGTATCGCAGGGCTTCTTTATGCGATGCTGGACCTTTATCGCAGCGATAAGATTTTCCAGCAGTACGACGATCTCGATGCGCAATCACTCTTTGTCAAGCTTGGCATCAGCGATCGGCTCATCAATGAGTTCTTGCGCCCCACCTTGCTGGTTGGCTTGTTCAAGCCGCCCGAAGAGCTTTCGGCCGCGGTCACCATGGAGCTCCTTTACTACTACGCCCTGGCCCACCAAGACTCATTTGATGTCTGTTGGATCAAGTCGAAAAGCATCGCCGAACATTTGTTTGCACCTCTGAGTAGAAGGCTGATCTCCCGCCATCATCTGCAGGTCCTTGGTGGAACGTTGGTGAGACGGGTGAATGTGTCGTCTGACTCGCAGGGCGTCAGCTCAGTTGAGATTCAGAACGTGGCAACCAAAACAGTTCAGGTGATTGACGAAGTGGATGCTGTGGTCTTGGCGGTTGGTGCAAAAGGGCTCAAGTCTCTGATGGCTCAATCCCCAGAACTCAGCAAGGCAGCACCAGAGCTTGTTAGCGCTGCTTCGCTTGGCTCCATCGATGTCGTTTCAGCACGTCTATGGCTGGATCGTTATGTTCCAATCGCTTACCCAGCCAACGTGTTTTCCCGCTTCGAATCACTGAAGGGCTCAGGGGGCACTTTTTTCATGCTGGATCAGTTGCATAAGGATGCGCAACAGGCTCTCTGGGGTGATGGGCAGCCCCAAGGCTCGGTGGTCGCCAGCGACTTTTACAACGCATCGGCTGTAGCAGCGATGAGTGATCAAGAGATCATCGAACTGCTTACGCGTGATCTGCTTCCCATCGCGCATCCAGAATTCACCAATGCCAGGGTGGTTGATTCCGAGGTGCGGCGCTATCCAGGATCGGTGTCGCTCTTTTCTCCGGGCAGTTTCAGAAAACGGCCACCTTTGGAAACCTCAGTGCAGTCGATCGTCTGCGCTGGCGACTGGGTGCGGATGGGCGACAAAGAACATGGAGCCAAGGGTCTGTGTCAGGAACGAGCCTATGTGTGCGGGCTGGAGGCAGGGAACTCCTTGATCAGACGCAAGATTGTCAACGGTGCCGATCACTCCCATTCCGTTCTTCCTATTCGGGCAGACGAGCCACAAGTCGTTCTAGGCCGTGCTCTCAACAAGCTCGTGATGGATCCAATCGAAGCCCTTGGTCTGAAATTGCCGTGGTTCAACTCCAAACGAGTGCTGGACTGATGGCCGACCTAAACGCACAAGGGATTCGGTGTTCGACTGTAAGTTAGAAACTCTATGGATCAAGAGCCACTCCCCGCAGGAAGGCATGCTGGCATCTGATTGGGATTGCTACGGCGCTTCTGATGGCCGGGAGGAAATGGAGATAGCGGATCACTTCTTAGCAGCATCCTCGGCTTTGGCGCCTCCGCAGTCTTGCCAGCTAGAGAGCAGGCGAGCCAGCTCAGATTTCATCATTTGCAGCTCTTGAATGCGCGAATCGATTGAAAGCAATTTAGTTGCGATACTATCCTTTAGCACCGAACAATTGCATACACCTGCGCGGCGCACTTCAAGAATGCGGGCCAACTCGCCGATCGGCACATCCATAGACCGCAAAGCCCGAATGATTTCCAATTCCGCAAGGCTATCGGAGCTGAATATACGGTATCTACCCTCAGATCGGGCCGTATGCAGCAAGCCCTGATCGCAATAAAAGCGAATCGTTTTCACCGAAAAGCCGGAGATCTTGGCCATCTCGCCAATCCGAAGACCAGGAGCATCTTGAGCTGCGGCAAGGGGCAGGGGAGTCATTGGTCAACCCTCCATCCAGTGGATACATGAAACTCTACCCAGGGCCCGGAGAAAAAAGCGCTCATCTCTCCATCAACCAGCACTTAGTGGAGATTAGTGTTAGGGTTGGTGGTGAGTAAGTCTGCCCCCGCCTGCTGAATCCTGTGACAATGAGTTCCCTGAAGATTGCCGCGATGGGGATCGGAGCCATTGCGGCTCAATTCCTGCTGGCTGGAGCGTGCAACGCAAGTCAAAAGGGCGTACCGGCTCTTTACCCAACCAAGGCGGAAGCTGAAACCGCCGCCAAACTGCATTTCAATTGCACCGGAGCACACAGCATGGGTACCCAGTGGATGCCGTGCGCCAAACATGGTGAGTCCCAGCCTTCCAAGCCCAGTGGATCCCAGCACTGAATTCTATAAGTGAACTAATTCACTGCTCGCCATCTAATTGATATGTCCCAATGCGGCGACAAACCGAAACTGCTCGCCATAGGCGTAGCTCCCTTGGGCATCGTTTCGATCGGAATCGTGCCGATGGGGGTAGTGAGCATTGGCGTGGTGCCCATGGGGGTCATCAGCATCGGCATTGTGGGCATGGGCGTCCTCAATGCATGCGTAGTTGGCATGGGAGTGCTGGTGGCAGGCATGAACGCCATGGGCATTTGGACATTCAGCCCAAGCAACAGCCATCAACACCACAGCAGTCGACCAGCCCAAGAGAACTTGTTGGCCTACCCCAGCAAGGTGTCGGCTCTAGAAAAAGCCCAGGAGCTTGGTTGCAAAGCAGGGCTGATTCAAAGTCCGTCACAGGCGTCCTTGCAGGGGCTGTCAGCATGGGTTGAGGTCGGCGGAATCGCCTCC
>NZ_JAGQDB010000069.1:0-12430 GCF_024346495.1 Cyanobium sp. A1C-AMD
GCACCACCTCGGCGTACTTCTCGCCAAACATCGCCACCGCGCCGGCGGCCTTGGCGGCCTCGATCGCCATCTCCTGCACTTGAAGGGTGTGGGCATCGCTGATCCAGCCGTTGATCAGGGCCTCGATCTGCTCCAGCTCAGCCGGCGCCACGGCCCGGGGGCAGTGGAAATCGAAGCGCAGCCGATCAAAGGTCACCAGCGAGCCGGCCTGGCCGATGCCGGGATCCACCACCTGCTTAAGAGCCGCCTGCAGCAGGTGGGTGGCCGTGTGATTCGCCTGGGCGCGGCGGCGGCAGGCCCGGTCCACCTGGGCATTCACCAGCTCGCCAATGGCCAGGCTGCCGCGCTCGATGCGGCCGCTGTGCACAAACACTGAGCGGTTGCGGCTAACGCCGTCGATGGCCACGATCACGCCGGTGCCATCGGCCCCCTGGCCGCAGAGCACGCCCCGATCGCCCACCTGGCCGCCGCCCTCGCCATAGAAGGGGGTGGTGTCGAGCACCAGTTGCACTGCGTCGCCGGAGCCGGCGCGTTCCGCCGGCTCACCGTTCACCACAAGGGCCAGCACGCAACAGGGGTGCTCCAGCTGCTCGTAGCCCTTGAAGGCGGTGGCGGCCGCAGCGGCTGTCACCTGATCAATCGCGCCCTGCAGGGTGAGGTCGATGCTCACCGCCGCGGCCTTGGCCCGTTGGCGCTGGGCCTCCATCGCCGCCTCAAAACCGGCCAGGTCCACCGTGAGCCCCTGCTCCTCAGCGATCTCCTCGGTGAGCTCCAGCGGGAAGCCGTAGGTGTCGTAGAGCTCGAAGGCCTGCTCGCCGCTGATCTGGGTTGGCTTGGCTGCCAGCACCTCAGCCAGAAGCTTCTCGCCCCGCTCCAGGGTTTCCAGAAAGCGGGCCTCCTCGCGGGCGAGCTCGGCCAGGATCACCTCACGGCGCTCCAGCAGCTGGGGGTAGGCGACCTGCATCAAGGCGATCGACGCCTCACCCATCACCGCCAGGAAAGGCTTGTCGATGCCGAGCAGCCGTCCGTGGCGCACGACGCGGCGCAGGAGGCGCCTGAGGATGTAGCCGCGCCCCAGGTTGGAGGCCGTGACGCCATCGCAGATCAGCTGGGTGATGGCACGGCTGTGGTCGCCGATCACCTTGAGCGATGTCTGGCCCTTGGCGTCGAGGCCGCGGTAATCGACCCCAGCTAGGCCCGCCGCCGTTTCAATCAGCGGGTAGATCAGATCGGTTTCGTAGTTGTTCGGCACCGCCTGCAGGATCTGGGCCATGCGCTCAAGCCCCAAGCCCGTATCGATGTTGCGGTTGGCCAGCGGCGTGAGGATGCCCTCCGCGTCGCGGTTGTACTGCATAAAAACCAGGTTGTAGAACTCGATGAAGCGCGAGTCGTCTTCCAGGTCGATGCCGTCGTCGCCGAGTTCGGGCTTGAAGTCGTAATAGATCTCCGAGCAGGGGCCGCAGGGGCCGGTGGGGCCGGAGGCCCAGAAGTTGTCGGCCTCATCCATGCGGATGATCCGCTTGGGGTTCACCCCCACCACGTCGCGCCAGATAGCGCCTGCCTCATCGTCTTCGCGGAAGACGCTCACCACCAGATTCTGCGGCGAAAGCCCGAACACAACCGTGCTCAGCTCCCAGGCCCACTGGATCGCCTGCTCCTTGAAGTAGTCGCCGAAGGAGAAGTTGCCGAGCATCTCAAAAAACGTGTGATGCCGCGCCGTGCGGCCCACGTTTTCGATGTCGTTGGTACGGATGCACTTCTGGCTGGTGGTGGCCCTAGGCGCCGGCCGCGGCTGCTGGCCCAGAAACACCGGCTTGAACGGCAGCATGCCGGCAATGGTGAGCAGCACCGTCGGGTCGTCCGGGATCAGCGAAGCGCTCGCCATCGCTTTGTGGCCCCGCTGCTCGTAAAAATCGAGGAAAGCGGCGCGGATCTCAGCACCGGTGCGAGGACGACCGGTATGTGCTGTGACGGCCATGGCGGAGCAATACAACCCTGAGCAGGGCATGATCGCCCAGCAATGGACCTAACCCGATCCCCGTGTCTGTGGCCGAAAGCGAGCCCCGCGACCAGCTGAGGCTGCAATCGATCGGTTGGGCCCTGGCCGCCGGTGCCGTGGCGGGCTTGCCAGAGCTGCTGGCAGCAGGCCTGGATCCAGCTCTGCGCTCAGCGGGCTGCGGCTTTTTTTATGGTCTGTTGGCCTTTCACCTGCAGCGGGTCGACCCCGACGACAGCCACCTACAGGCGGGGTTGGTGGGCGCGGTGTGTGGAATTCGCAGCCTCGGCAGTCCCCTAGAGCTGACATCGGGCCTGCCAACTGTGATGATGGGATTGATCCGCGGGTGGCTGCCGCTCTGGCTGCCGCTGATCGGCAGCGCCTTGGTGCTGCATTCAGCGCAGCGCTTGGCACCACGCCTCCTGCCCGCCCGACGGCCGTAAGGCCGGGTTCATGAGCCTGCTGCACGCCACCTGGCTGTTTCCCCCCGAGGGTTCGGGCGGCCGCCTATTCCTGTGGGCCGACACCTGGCGGGTGGCGACCCCTGCCGTGCCAAAGCTGGAGGCCCCTGAGCACCCACTGGCCCTCAACGAAGACGACCTGGCCACCTGGCTCGACGACAACGGCCTGTGGTCGGAGGCCCTGCGCCCAGCCCGGGCCACCCTGACCCTGCCCAGCCGCAACCAGGCCGCCAAGGGCCGCCGCACCAGTGCCAGCACCTGGAGCGGCCTGCCCCTGCAGGCCGGCGAACCAATTCCCAAACAGCTCGAATGGTGGCCCTGGCAGGTGGAGGGCTGGGCCCTCGATGCTGCCAATGCGGGCGAATGGCTCAGCCAGGTGCCCCTGGCGGGTGAGCACCCGGAGATGGCCGATGAGCTGCGCTGGTGGAGTCACCTGCAGCGCTGGGCCCTGAGCCTGATCGCCCGCGGCCGCTGGCTACCCCAGATCGCCGAGGGCAAGGCCCGCTGGCTGCCCCTGCTCAACCGCGAAGACGACCGCCGCCGCCTCGAAGACCTGGCCAGCGGCCTGCCCCAGGTGGCCACCTGCGCCCTGGCCGCCGGCCCCAGCGGCGACCCCTCCCTGGCCTGCCGCCGCCCCGGCAGCGGGCGCCTGCGGGTGGCCAGCCTGCTGGAAGCCCTGCTCGACGGCCAGCTGCGGGTGGGCTTCAGTGCCAGCGCAGGCGGGCTGGATCCCTTGCTGGCGGCCTGGCAGAAAGCCCTGGGTAAGGGCGATGGCAGCCTCAGCCTGGGCGAGGAGGAGCTGGAGCGTCTCAGCATCGCCACCCACCACTGGCGTGAAGGGGTGGCGGGCAAGGTGGAGCCAGCCCGCACCTGCCTGGAGCTATTCACCCCCGCCGAGGGCGAGGAGCTGTGGGAGCTGCGCTTCGGGCTGCAAGCGGAAGCCGACCCGAGCCTGCGGGTGCCAGCCGCCGCCGTCTGGGCCGCCGGCGATCGGGGCCTGCAGATGGGCGAAGTGGCCGTGCCCCAACCGAGCGAGCTGCTGCTCGAGGGCATGGGCCGGGCCCTGACGGTGTTTGAACCGATCGTGCGGGGGCTGGATTCGGCCACCCCGGAAACGATGCAGCTAACGCCAGCCGAGGCGTTTGTGCTGGTGCGCACCGGCGCCCACCAGCTGCGCGATGTGGGCGTGGGCGTGGTGCTGCCGGCCAGCCTCGCAGGGGGCCTGGCCAGCCGGTTGGGCCTGTCGATCAAGGCCGAGCTACCTGAGAAATCGCGCGGCTTCACCTTGGGTGAAACGCTCACCTGGGAATGGGAATTCATGATCGGCGGCGTCACCCTGACCCTGCGGGACCTGGAACGCCTGCAGGCCAAGCGCAGCCCGCTGGTGCAGCACAAGGGCGCCTGGATCGAGCTGCGCCCCGCCGACCTGCGCAACGCCGAGCGTTTCAGCGTTGCCGATCCGGGCCTGAGCCTCGACGATGCCCTGCGGCTCACCGCCAGCGACGGCGACACCTTCCACCGGCTACCGGTGCACCATTTCGACGCCGGCCCCCGGCTGCAGGCGGTGCTGGAGCAATACCACCAGCAGAAGGCTCCCGACCCCCTGCCCGCCCCACCTGGCTTCTCCGGCCAACTGCGGCCCTATCAGGAGCGGGGCCTGGGCTGGCTGGCCTTCCTGCACCGCTTCGACCAAGGCGCCTGCCTAGCCGACGACATGGGCCTGGGCAAAACGATCCAGCTGCTGGCCTTCCTGCAGCACCTCAAGGCCGAAGACGAGCTCAAACGACCGGTGCTGCTGGTGGCGCCCACCTCGGTGCTCACCAACTGGAAGCGCGAAGCCCACGGCTTCACCCCCGAGCTGGGCGTGAGGGAGCACTACGGCCCGCGCCGGCCATCCAGCCCCGAGGCTCTCAAAAAAGCCCTTAAGGGCGTGGATCTGGTGCTCACCAGCTACGGCCTGCTGCAGCGCGACAGCGAGCTGCTCGAGAGCATCGACTGGCAGGGGGTGGTGATCGACGAAGCCCAGGCGATCAAAAACCACACCGCCAAACAAAGCCAAGCAGCCCGGGACCTGGCCCGCCCCAGCCGCGGCGGCAAAGGGGGCAGCCGCTTCCGGATTGCCCTGACGGGCACGCCGGTGGAAAACCGCGTCAGCGAGCTGTGGGCGCTGATGGATTTCCTCAACCCCAAGGTGCTCGGCGATGAGCCCTTCTTCCGCCAGCGCTACCGGCTGCCGATCGAGCGCTACGGCGACATGTCGTCGCTGCGGGATCTCAAAAGTCGGGTAGGACCATTCATCCTGCGGCGCCTCAAAACCGACAAGTCGATCATTTCCGACCTACCGGAGAAGGTGGAGCTCAACGAATGGGTGGGCCTGGCTCCAGAGCAGAAGAAGCTCTACAACAAAACAGTCGACGAGAGCCTCGATGCCATCGCCCGGGCACCGCTGGGCCAGAAGCACGGCCAGGTGCTGGCCCTGCTCACCAAGCTCAAGCAGATATGCAACCACCCGGCCCTGGCCCTGAAGGAAAACGCCGAGGCCGTGCTGGCCAGCGGCAACGGCAGCTTCAGCAGCCGCAGCGCCAAGTTGCAGCGGCTCGAAGAGATTCTCGAGGAGGTGATCGAGGCGGGCGACCGGGCGTTGCTGTTCACCCAGTTCGCCGAATGGGGGCTGCTGCTCAAGGCCCACCTGGAGCGCAAATGGCGCCAGGAGGTGCCGTTCCTATACGGCAGCACCAGCAAAACCGAACGCCAGGCCATGGTCGATCGCTTCCAGGACGACCCCCGCGGCCCCCAGCTGTTTTTGCTGTCGCTCAAAGCTGGCGGTGTCGGCCTCAACCTCACCCGAGCCAGCCACGTCTTCCACATCGACCGCTGGTGGAACCCGGCCGTGGAAAACCAGGCCACCGACCGGGCTTATCGGATCGGCCAGCAAAATCGGGTGCTTGTGCACAAGTTCATCACCAGCGGCTCAGTGGAGGAAAAGATCGACCGCATGATCAAGGAGAAGTCAAAAATGGCTGAAGAAATCGTCGGCTCCGGTGAAGACTGGCTCGGCGGCTTTGATGTAGGCCAGCTCAAAGATCTAGTGGCCCTGAGCGAAGAGGATTAACGCCATGGATGCCCAGGGTTCTGATATTCGCTGGAAACAGCGCTTCGACAACCTCCAGCGCGCCTACCAGCGCCTGCGCTGGGCCTTAGAAATCCACCAGCAGGATCCTGACAACGAGCTAATCCGCATGGCGGTGATCAAGGCCTATGAATTCACCTTTGAGCTGAGCTGGAAAACCCTCAAGGATTTTCTCATTTACAACGGAATCGATGCAAAGCTGCCACGCGAAGTGCTCAAACAGGCCTTTGCCACCGGCCTGCTCAACAACGGTCAGCTCTGGATCGACATGCTGGAGGAGCGCAACCTGATGGCCCACACCTATGACGACACCAGAGCCCGCAAAGCCGTAGATCAGATCCAGGAGCGCTACCTCAGTGGCCTACAGCAACTGCACGACCTACTGGCAACCAAACGGCAGGAGGCCCCATGAGTGCGCCAACCACCAGCTCAGCCCCTGCCGATATCAACCACGGCATCCCCGATCGCACCGTGGCCGAGATCCGCTGCTGCCTGAAGCGCTTCCCCCAGATCCACTGGCTGAAGCTGTATGGCTCTCGGGCGATGGGCCGCCACTGGAGTGGCTCCGACATCGATCTGGCCTACAGCGCCGACGATGATTGCAGCGCTGCCCTGCACGAAGCCCTCGACCGACTGCCCACCCCCTATCTCTTTGATGTGACGCACTGGGAATCGCTCCGCTACGCCCCCCTGCGCGAACACATCGAACGCGTAGGCATCACCTTCCCATGACCCTCACCCCCACCACTTACGCCAGCGCCATCAACACCCAGCTCGGCGACCAGGGCCTGGCCCAGCAGCCCTGGTGGGTGGACCAGTGGATGGAGCTGATCAACTCCTACCGCTTCAAAAAGCGCCTGGAGCGCGCCTGGGAATATGCCCGCAGCGGCAATGTCACCTCGATCCGCTTTGAGGGGCGGCGAGTGCATGCCCGGGTGCAGGGCACCGATGAAGAGCCCTACAAGGTGAAGCTCTGGCTCGACGTGCTCCACGACGACGACTGGAACTACGTGCTCGACGCCCTCACCCAGAAGGCGCGCTGGTCGGCCCAGCTGCTGGCTGGCGTCATGCCCCAGGACATCGAGCGCGCCTTCGCGGCCAGCGGCAAGCGCCTGTTTCCGTTCAAGTTGCAGGAGGTGCGCAGCGAGTGCAGCTGCCCCGATAAGGCCAACCCCTGCAAGCACGTCAGCGCCGTTTACTACCTGATGGGCGATCGCTTCAGCGAAGACCCCTTCGTGTTGTTCCAGATGCGCGGCCGCACCCGGGCCCAGCTGCTGGCCGACCTGGCCAAGCGGCGGCGCAAGGCGCTGGCAAAACAGGCCAGGCAGGCTGCAGCCAAACAGGGCTCCCAGCCGGTCGCCGCAGTGGCGCTGCAGCCGGTGCATCCAGCCATCAAGGACCCAAACCGCTGGTGGCGCTACGGCGCAGCCCTCGATTCGGATCTGGTTGTGATCACACCAGCCCTGGAGGGCGACACCGGCCTCGATGCCGCCGGTCCCCTGCCCCTGGCAGAAGAACCCCGCTTCCCCGAGGCCAATCTCCACTTCCTGGAGCACCTCAAGGCCCACGGCCAGCAGCTGGCGGCCCTGGCCATGGCCAAGGCCATGGGCCCGGCCAACGGTGATGACGGCTGAGCTCCTCAGCCCGCCCCCCTGGCTAACGCCGGCGGCCCAAAGCCTGGCCCTGTGCCTGCTCAGCAATTACCAACGCGCCTTCGGCACCCCCCTGATCGCCGGCCTAGCCGCCGACGCCTCGCCCCTGCTGGTGGCCCAGGAGCTGTTTGCCGCCGAGCTGGTGCTGTTGGCCCATGACGGCGCCGATCCCAGCAGCGAGCCAGGGCCAAGGCTGATCTATGCCAACCGGGCGGCCCTGCGCCTGTGGCAGCGCCCCTGGCCCGAGATGGTGGGCATGCCATCGCGGCTCACCGCCGAGCCAGCCGAGCGGGCCAGCCGCCGCCAGGCGTTGGTGGCAGCCCAAGCCAAAGAAGCGATCTCGGGCTACCGGGGCATCCGCATCGACAGCCGCGGCCGCCGCTTTGCCATCGAAGCCGCCCGCCTCTGGACCCTGCGCGACGGCAGCGGTCAGCCCTGCGGCCAAGCCGCCCGCTTCAGCAGCTGGTGGCTGTTGTGATGCACCCAGCTGTTGTGATAGCCGCCATCCCAGCGCCGCCACCCCAACTGCCCGCCGAGCTGCGCCCCCTGCTCACAACCCTGCAGCAGCGGGGTTTTCAGGTGCGGCTGGCCCCGCCGCCAGTGCGCGGCAGCTACGGGCTGTTCCAAGCCAAAACGCGCACCCTCTGGATCGCGCCGGTGGCCTTCGAGCTGGGCATCGGCCGGCAGGTGTTCCTGCATGAGGCCATTCACGCAGCCCAGAGCTGTCCCACCGGCGTGCTGCAGCCCTTGGGCTGGAGCGTGCGGCTCAACCCGGTGGTGGAGCAGGAGATCAGCGGCATCCTCACCACCCGCTACCACCACGGCAACCGGCAACTGGAGCGGGAAGCCTTCAGCGTGCAGGGCCATCCCGACGCCATCGGCCGGGTGATCGCCGCCTTAAAGCAGCGCTGCCGGTTGCCCTCACCTGCTAGTGGTGCCAACCGAACGGGGCCGTAAGGGCCGAACCAAAACGGGCGGTCTACCCCCTGCCATCGCCCGGCTGGCCGCAGCACATTGGCTTTGTCCCGGAGAACATCCGATGCTCACCCTGCACCAACACCCCTTCGAGTTACTCGAGCAACAACTGCGCGCTGCCGAGCGTCCCGCCGCCGAGCGAGTGCCGGCCGCCGAGGTGCACGAAACCAACGACGCCTACGTAATCGCCCTGGAGCTTCCCGGTGTCGATAAAACCTCGATCGACGTCAAGGCCACCGACCGCAGCCTGGTGATCAACGCCGAGCGCCGCCAGCCAAGCCCCGATGGGTCTTCCCCGGTCGCCAAACAGACCTCCTTGATCAGCGAATTCCGCTACGGCACCTGGAGCCGCAGCTTCCGCTTTCCCGGTGGCATCAACCGTGAAAGCCTGCAAGCCCACTACCGCGACGGCCTGCTCACCGTGACGGCACCTAAGGCCCAGAACCTCACCACCGTGCAGGTGCAGGTGGAGGGCTGATCAGGGCCGAGCGGACACGAGAGAGAAGAGAACCCTCCCAGGCCCGGCCCACCCGCCGGGCCTTTTTTGTCGGCGGGCTTCCTACAGTTAGGAAAATCGCGGATCGATCCATGGTTGGTGCCGTCGCAACCGCAGTCCGGCTCAGCCTGCAATGCGAGCCGATCGGCCCGGACACCACCACGATCCGCTCGCTCGACTGGGACCGCAGCCGCTTTGATATTGAGTTTGGCCTGCGCAACGGCACCACCTACAACAGCTTCCTGGTGCGGGGCGAGCGCACCGCCCTGATCGATACCAGCCACCTCAAATTTGAAGGCAGCTGGCTGCCGCTGCTGCAGGAGCTGATCGACCCCAAAGCAATCGATCACCTGATCGTGAGCCACACCGAGCCCGACCACTCGGGACTGATAGGCCACCTGCTCGAACTCAACCCCGAGATCGAGATCGTGGGCTCCAAGGTGGCGATTCAGTTTCTTGAGAATCAGGTGCACCGGCCCTTCAAAAGCCGGGCGGTAAAAAGCGGCGAAGAGCTCGATCTGGGCACCAACCCCACCAGTGGCGTGGCCCACCGCTTCGAGTTTCTCAGCGCTCCAAACCTGCACTGGCCCGACACGATCTTTTCCTTCGACCACGGCACCGGCATCCTCTACACCTGCGATGCCTTCGGCCTCCACTTCTGCTCTGAGGAGCTGTTCGACACCGATCCCGGCGCCATAGCCCCCGATTTTCGCTTCTATTACGACTGTCTGATGGGCCCCAACGCCCGCAGCGTGCTGCAGGCGTTAAAGCGCATGGATGGCCTGCCCGAGATCAGCACAGTGGCGGTGGGTCATGGGCCGCTGCTGCGCCATCACCTAGGCCTGTGGCTGGATGACTACCGAACCTGGAGCAGTGAGCGCAGCACAGGCGAAAACTATGCAGCCGTTTGCTATCTGAGCCAGTACGGCTTCTGTGACCGGCTCAGCCAGGCGATTGCCCGCGGCATCGGCAAGGCCGGCGCCGCAGTACAGCTGGTGGATCTGCGCGCCACCGACGCCCAGGAGCTCAGCGCCCTGATCGGTGAAGCCAGCGCCGTGGTGGTACCCACCTGGCCCGCCCGGCCCGATGCTGAGCTGCAGGCTTCGATCGGCACCTTGTTAGCGGCCCTCAAACCGAAACAGTGGGTCGGCAGCTACGACGCCTTCGGTGGCGACGACGAACCGATCGACGCCGTGGCCAGCCAGCTGCGCAGCCTCGGCCAAAAAACCGCCTTTGAACCCTTGCGCGTGCACCAGGTTCCAGGCGGCAACGATTACCAACGCTGCGAAGAAGCCGGCACCGACCTAGGGCAGCTGCTCACCAAGGAGAAGACAATCGCCGCGATGAAGTCTCTCGATGCCGATCTGGACAAGGCTCTGGGTCGCCTATCTGGGGGGTTGTATGTGGTGACGGCGCGGCAGGAGACACCGGAGGGCACGCGCAGCTCAGCGATGGTGGCCAGCTGGGTGAGCCAGGCAAGTTTCGAGCCCCCCGGCCTCACGGTGGCGGTAGCCAAAGACCGGGCAATCGAGGCGCTGCTGCAGGTAGACGATCGCTTCGTGCTCAACATCCTGCGGGAGGACAACCACCAAGAGTTGCTGCGCCATTTCCTCAAGCGCTTCCCGCCCGGCGCCGACCGCTTCGCCGGGGTAAGCACCCTCGAGGGCGCCGCCACGGGCGGCCCGGTGCTCGGTGATGCCCTGGCCTACCTGGGCTGCCGCGTGGTGCAACGCCTCGAAGGCCCCGACCACTGGATCATCTACGCCGAGGTGGAGCAGGGCAACGTGGCCGACACCGAAGCCAGCACCGCCGTGCACCACCGCAAAGTCGGGAACCACTACTGATGGGCAGTTCAGGGAGGCAATCATCAAGATTGCTCTCCCCATCTGGATTTCACCCATACGCCGTAGCAGGCAGAGGTTTAAGAACGCTTCAAAGAAGCGGTAAAGTCCGAATCCTCAGTGGGAATTAAGGCACGGGATTTCCACGCCCACTCAAAGAAGATTTGAAATTACATGTGGAATATTATGGGCGACTTTTGGACGCAAATGCCATTATCTGACGCATTGAAAATCTCCTAAAGCCGCCCCCTAGCCACCCAACCCTGGTTACCAGGAATTGGGGTCATCATCTTTACTGAGAAAGTTGGAAGCGGAGTGGCCGCAGCGTCAAGAGCCCATTGGACTATCTGATCGCAATGTTCATTTGCATTCGTTGCGAACCCAGGTTTTGGCTTCGCTGTTCCCTAGCGCGGAGGCGGTACCCCAGTCGGCGCAAGCGGCTGTTTGGGATCCAAGCATCTGCTTCACAATGCCTCGGTTGCGATAAGCCTCGTGATCCTGAGGTGCCAGCTCGATGACGCGACTGTAGTCAGCAAGGGATCCATCCAGGTCGCCGGCTTGGCGTCGGGCAACGGCTCGATTGAAGATTGCCTTGATTGAGTTCGGCGCAGCCTGCAGGATCGCGGAGAAATCGGCAATGGCCTGCTCCAGAGCTCCGCCTTTGAGCAGCTCGGTGCCGCGTTGATAGAGAAGTTGCATGTCTCTGGGCTTGGACATCAAGGCCACCGTGAGATTCTGCAGTCGAGCATTGATAGCAGCTGGGAAAGGAAGTGATTGTGCAGCTGGTTTTTGCGGTTGGTTGCGCTCGTGCATTTGAATTAATGCCTGCACAGGGGAATCCAATACTTGGGAACTGCTGGCCAATGCGATCCATTGACGGGCTTCATCGTCGCCGAGCGTTGCCGCCCTCTGCCAATCGGCGATGGCACCCTCAAGATCACCGATGAGTTCTCGAGCAATGCCGCGGTTGCGATGGGCAACAGAATCTCCAGGTGCCAATTGAATCGCTTGGTCGTAGTCGTGAATAGCACCGGTGAGATCGCCTGTCTTTCGGCGGATGGCACCGCGATTGACCAAGGCAGCCATTTGTGATGGGTTTAGTTCCAGGCTGCGGCTGTAATCGCGCAGTGCACTAGTGAAATCAGAGACGCTGTAGTGAAAGTTGGCCCGTTGGTAATGGGCGGAAGGGCTGTTGGGATTGAGGGCTATCAACGTATCAAATCGGCGGATATCTTTCTGCGTTTGCGTCAATCTTTCAACATCGACCATAAAGTTTCGGTTAACCGGTAAGGCTTGCAGATCTTGCCTGGGTGTGGGCAAGCCCTGTTCGATGCCTGCTGGAAGTTCAATAAGGCGTTCAAGTTTGGCGGTGGCCAACTGAATCGGTCGCATCAGCAAGCCAGAACGCTCAACAAAACTTGTAGCGAGAGCTGCGGTGAACTTCTGGTTTGTGGGCTGGGTCTGCAATCGCTGTGATTCTTGGCGCTTCTGCTGGGCTACTTGAGCATCTCTGGCAAGCTGTTGGGCCTGCTTCTCTCCCAGCTGGCGATCAGACTCTGATTTGGCCAGCCGCTCTGCATTGAGGCGCTTCTGTTCGGCTGCTTGATCCAGTTGCGCCGCCAGCTTCTGAGCCTGCCCAACTTCGTCAGCCTGAGCCTGGACCAAACGCTCGGCTTCCTGGCGTTTCTGCTCCGCTGCGAGGGTGAGCTGTTGGGCCAGCTTTTCAGCCTGAAGCCGCTTCGCCTCAAGCACTGGAAGGCGCTCGGCTTCCTGGCGATTCTGCTCCGCTGCGAGGGTGAGCTGTTGGGCCAGCTTTTCAGCCTGAAGCCGCTCAGCCTGCGCTTTGGCGAGACGATCTACTTCTTGACGCTTCTGCTCA
>NZ_JAGQDB010000007.1:0-51633 GCF_024346495.1 Cyanobium sp. A1C-AMD
AGGCTGTTGCCCGCCAAGCTGCGCAAGGCCTCGGTCATCAGGCCCATACCCAGCAAAAACAGTCCCAGACCGCCGGCAGCGTTGAACAGGGAACTGCCGGAGAGCGTCATGGGGGTGTCATGGACGCCAGCGGCTATTTGCGCCAGGGACTGGCATCTATGGCGGCTCTAACGCAGCCTTGCCAGGCTATGCCCGATACCGGCCTGCACCCGATCGCATGACCCACGCCCTGGTGGTGAACACGGGCAGCTCCAGCATCAAGCTGGCCCTCTGCGATACGAGCGGCCGCCGGCTCTGGCAAGAGCAGCGCAGCTGGGGTCTTCCCCAGGCCGATGCGGGCGGCCAGCCGCTGGTTGAACTTCTGGAGCAGTGGCTCTCCCCCCTGCTCGCTGCCCTTGAGCCCCTACCCCAGCTTGTAATTCACCGGATCGTGCACGGTGGTGCCCACTTCAGCGCTCCCACCCTGCTAACCCCGCAGGTGCTGGCGGAGCTAGCAAACCTGGTGCCCCTGGCCCCACTGCACAACGGTCCAGCGCTGGAGGCCATCAACTGGCTGCAGGGCCAGCTGGAGGGCCAGCTGGAGGGCAGCGCCATCCAGCAGTGGGCCTGCTTCGACACCGCCTTCCACGCCAGCCTCAGCGAAGCCGCCTCCACCTACGCCATACCGGCGCCCTGGCGCCAGCAGGGCCTGCGCCGCTTTGGCTTCCACGGCCTCAACCACCAGCACGTGGGCGAAACGGTCGCGGCCCGAGATCCAGACATCCGCCGCCTGATCAGCTGCCAGCTCGGCGCCGGCTGCTCCCTCTGCGCGATCGAAATCGATCCCCAGGGCCAGCCGCGCAGCGTCGACACCACGATGGGCTTCACGCCGCTCGAGGGACTGGTGATGGCCAGCCGCAGCGGCAGCGTGGATCCAGGGCTGCTGCTGCACCTAATGCGCCAGGGAATGGGCGTCTCCGAACTGGATATGGCCCTCAACCGCCAGAGCGGCCTGCTGGGGCTATCCGAGCTCAGCGGAGACATGCGGGAGCTGCGCCTCCAGGCTGGCGAGGGGCACCGCGGCGCCCAGCTGGCAATCGCGGTGTTCCGCCACCGGCTACTGCAAGGGATTGGGGCCATGGCAGCCAGCCTGGGTGGAGTGGAGGCCATCGCCCTCAGCGGCGGCATCGGCGAACACGACGACGCCCTCGCCACCGAACTGGAGCAGGCCCTGGCCTGGTTGCCGGGGCTGCGCTGGCTGCGGGTGGCCGCCGATGAGGAAGGGTTGATGGTGCGGCTGATTGCAAAGAGCTGTGTCACCAGCCGGCGGACAGGCCAACGGCTGACTTAACAACGAGCCCTAACAGCCTGCGGGCGATGGGCTTCTTCGTCAAACTCACCGACGCCATCGCCGACCGCCAGTCGCTGCTGGTGACCGGGCTTGATCCCAACCCGGAGATGCTGCAGAGCTGGGCAGCGCGGCGGGGCCTGGCGGGCCGCTCCTTCCTCAGCCAGGCCCGCCACTGGATCAAGGCGGTGATCGAGGCCACAGCGCCCCATGTGTGCGCCTACAAGCCCAGCCTTGGTTTTTATCAGGCCCTTGGGCCGGTGGGACTGGAGCTGCTGCTGGAGGTGCGCGACCTGGTACCCCGCGATCTGCCCCTGATCATCGACGCCAAACACGGCGATCTCAACTCCTCCTCGGCCCTGGCCCACTACCTGTTCAAGGACCTGGGCGCCGATGCGGTGACCCTCTCCCCCCTTGCCGGCCAAGACATCGCAGCCCCCTTCCTGCTCTATCCAGACAAGGCCGTGGTGATGACCTGCCACAGCTCAAACCAGGCGGCGCGCCAGATCCAGCACTACCCAAATGAGGAGACACCCCTATACCTGCAGATTGTGCGCGAGACCCAGCTGTGGGCCACCCCCGACCAGCTGTTGCTGGAGGTGGGAACCAGTGATCCGCAAATCCTGGCGCGGGTGCGGGCCGAAGCGCCGGAGCGCTTCTTGATCCTGCGCAGCCTCTGGGGGGAAGAGGAAAAGCTCGACGCCATGCTCCAAGCCGGCCTGGGGGCCGCCGCCGATGGGCTGCTGCTGCCCCTACCTCAAAACCTGCTGGTAGAAGACGACATGGCCAGTCGAGCCGAGGCGCTCAAACAGCAGATCACGGCCAAGCGGCAACAGTGGCTGGAAAATCACCACAAGGGCAACCCGGATACCTGCGCCCTCTGGCTACCTGAGAAGCAACCAAGCGCCGACCCGCTCGAGAGCCTGATTGTTGATCTGTTCGACATCGGCTGCCTGCTATTCGGCGATTACGTACAAGCCTCGGGCGCGGTCTTCAACTACTACGTCGATCTGCGCCAGATCATCTCCGACCCAAACCTGTTCCACCGAGTGCTCCACGCCTATGCCGGCAAGCTGCAGGGCCTCGAATTTGACCGCATCGCCGGCATCCCCTACGGCTCCCTGCCCACCGCCACTGGTCTTTCACTGCAACTGCACAAGCCGCTGATCTATCCCCGCAAGGAGGTGAAGGCCCATGGCGCCCGGCGCCTGATCGAGGGCGACTTTGAGGAGGGCGACCGGGTGGTGGTGGTAGACGACATCTTGATCACAGGCGGCAGCGTCCTGGAGGGCATCGGCAAGCTGGAGAGCTCGGGCCTGACGGTGCAAGACGTTGTGGTGTTCATCGACCATGGCGGCGACCATGATCGCCGCGCCCGGGAGCGGCTGGCGGCGGCGGGCTACAGCTGCCATTCCGTGCTGGACATCGCCCAGATCACCGCTGTACTGCAGCGGGCCGGCCGCCTCAGCGAAGCCCAGGCCGCGAGCCTCGGATCGAATCACGACGACTCAGTCCGGTCGTGATCGCACCCCTCTTTGCTCAGGCACCCCTCTTTGCTCAGGCACCAGGTCTTAATGGGGTGCCCTTGGAGGGCCAGCTGCTGTTCATCGGCCTGCTGTTTTTAGGCACGTTGGCGATCAGCCGGTTCTCGGTCCAGATCGGGATCCCGGCGATTCTCGGGGTGCTGCTGCTGGGCCTAGCGATCAACATCCAAAGCCTCAACGTCACCCATGAACAGGCCGAAAGCCTGCATGTATTCGCGCTAGCCCTGCTGCTTTTTTATGCGGGGCTGAAAACGGATGTCAAAACCATTCGAGGCTTTTTGGAATATGGCCTGGCCCTGGCGGTAGGGGGGGTGGCGATTGCCACGGGTCTGCTGGCCGCCCTGATCTGGCTGCTTTCTTCCGCTGGTGGAAACCAACTAGCGCCAGGACTCAGCGACGCCATGCCCCTGGGGGCTGCCCTGCTGATTGCCGCCTGCCTGGGCTCCACCGATGCCGGAGCCACCATCAACGTGCTGAGTTCGGTGCGTCACCTGGTGCCAGAACGGCTCAAGCACCTGCTCGAATTCGAATCCTCGGTCAATGACCCAACGGCCCTGCTGCTATTCGGCTTGATCGTGGGCCTGTTCAGCACTTCCAGCTCCGGGGCCAGCCTCGAGCAAGCAGCACCTGTTGTGGTGATGCTCAACGGCCTGCGCAACTTCGTGCAACAGGTAGGCGGCGGCCTAGTCATAGGGGCACTGTTTGGCTATGTGGCCAAATTCGTGATCAATGAGCTGGCCCACGACAGATCCCAACTACTGATTGTGGCCATGTCTATTGCCTTTGTAGACTATGGCTGCAGCTACTTTCTAGGCGGATCCGGATTGATTTCGGTGTACATCACTGGAGTGATGATGACCAACATGATCTACCGCCAAGCCGATATCAACCATGAATCGATTCAGGAGGTGCTGCTGCCTTTCAATACAATGGCCGAGATTTGTATCTTTTTAATATTTGGTCTACTTGTGAATCCAAGCAGCCTGCTTCCCGCCCTGCCTGTTGGCTTGATAACCGCCGCGGTGCTGATGCTGGTGGTGCGACCAATAAGCGTCTTGGTGTTTCAACCCCTCTCCCCCTTCCGCTGGAAGGACAGCGTGCTGGTTTCTTGGTGTGGCCTAAGGGGGGCAGTGCCTTTGGCCCTCTCTTACAACGCGGTCGATCAGATCAGTCACCTACGTGGTGTCGACCCAGGCTCCGTCGATGCTCTAGCCCGCAACGCCCAAAGCATCGTGTTCGTTGTGGTGCTGATCAACCTGCTAGCCCAAGGCCTCACCCTGCCGCGGCTCTGCCGGCGGCTCAACCTGATCTCGGCGCCCCCTGAAGCCGTAGGGTAATAAGTGCGTCTTTGCAACTCTTGGACGCCCACCCGTGCGATGAGCAGCAGTCAGGGACTCACCATCGGGGAACTCGAAGCCAATTATTCGCTTTATTGCAAGGCCCTTAGGCTTCTCTTAAAGGAAGGAAAAACCGTAGCCGCCATTCAACGCACCGTCTGCTGGAGCCGTTTGGAGCAACTTCATATCTGCCTGCCTAGTCGCTATAAAGCGCCTGACTATCTCTGCGTTGTGCTGAAGCGCGATCTCGGCTGATCATTCATCCCGGCCCGAGCAGCGCAACGCAAAGGCTCCCATGAAATCGATCTCAGATCCCTTTCTGCGCCGGCCCGTGCTCACCCTGGTGGTGAGCCTGCTGGTGCTGTTGATAGGGCTGGTGTGTTTACCGCTGCTGCAGGTGGAAAACCTGCCACCGATTGCTCCCGGCCGAGTCACGGTGCGGGCCACCTACCCAGGCGCCGGCCCAGAGGTTGTGGAGCAGGGGGTCACAGCCCTGCTGGAACAACAGCTGAACGGCCTCGAGCGGCTCGACAGCATCCGCTCCACCAGCTCCGCCAACGGCAGCTCCATCACCCTGGGATTCGAGGGCGGCGACCCCGAGCTCAACCAGATCAACACCCAGAACGAAGTGGCGGTGATAACCCGCCAGCTGCCAGCACCGGTGGCGCGCTTCGGGGTGCAGGTGCGGCGCAGCTCCGACGACCTGCTGATGGTGCTGAGCTTCAGTGCTGATCCCAAGCTCTATGGCGAAACCTTTTTGAGCGGTTGGCTCGATCAGGTGGTGAAAGAGAGGCTGCAGCGGGTGCCTGGAGTGGGCAACGTCACCCTTTCAGGTGGCAACAGCCTGGCCTTCAGGCTCTGGCTCAACCCGGCCCAACTCGAGGAGCGAGGCCTCACCATTACCGATGTGCGTGCGGCCCTGCAGCAGCAAAACGTGCTGGCTGCCTTGGGCCAAACGGGCGAAGCCCCCAGCCCCAGCGGCCAGGAGCTCACCCTGCCGCTGCGCATGGAGGGGCGCCTGCGTAGTCCAGCGGAATTTGAACAGCTGGTGGTGGCCCGCAGCGCTAATGGCGGCGTCACCCTGCTGCGGGATGTGGGCCGGGTGAGCCTGGGCAGCGAGAGCTACGACACGATCGCCACCAACCTGCAGGGCAGGCCGGCGGTAGCCGTGGTGATCTACCAGCGCGACGGCAGCAACGCCATCACCGTGAGTAGGGCGGTGAATGCAGCCCTAGATGAGCTCGCACCCCAATTTCCACCGGGGGTGGATCAGCAGCTGATTGTTGATGAGGCCGACTTTGTGCGCGGCAGCATCCAGGGCACCCTCGACAGCCTGCGCGATGCGGTGTTGCTGGTGTTCTTGGTGCTACTTCTTGGCCTTGGCAACAGCCGCCTGGCCCTGATCACAGCTGCAGCGGTGCCAGTGGCCTTGATCGGCTCGTTGAGCTTGCTGAAGCTTGCCGGCCAATCGCTCAACACCCTCACCCTGTTTGGCTTGGTGCTGGCCTCTGGGCTGGTGGTGGACGACGCCATCGTGGTGAGCGAGGACATTGGCCGCCGCCTAGAGGACGGCAAGCCCCCCCTGCAGGCCGCCCGCGAAGCCATGGCCGAGCTCGGCGGGGCCGTGGTTTCCACCTCTATAGCCCTGGTGGTGGTGTTCATCCCGGTGCTTGGCCTGGGGGGCAGCTTGGGCCGGCTGTACGCCCCGATCGCAATCACGATCAGCGGCGCCATTGCCTTCTCCACCCTCAATGCCCTGAGCTTCACGCCGGTGGCCAGCAGCCGACTACTAAACCCCCAGCAACGCGAACCGGCCTGGTTGCTGCGTTGGATCGACCCACCGCGGCGCTGGCTCGAGGGGCTGGAGGTGCCCTACGGACGCTGGCTGGCCTGGACTATGGAGCGGCGGCGGCTGGTGGTGTCCCTACTGCTGGGCGGCCTACTGATCACAGGATTCGCCCTGCAAGCCCTGCCCAAAGCCTTCATCCCCCAGGAAGACAACGGTCAGCTGCGGGGGGTGGTGATCCTGGCCGATGGCCTGGGACTGCAGCAGACCCAACGGGTGCTGGAGCAGGTGCGCCAGGTGGTGGCTGAAGAACCCCTGATCACCCGCGCCAATTTCTATGCGGGGCGCTCCTTTGGCGATAGCAGCCCCAACAAGGGCAACTTCTTCCTGCGCCTGGCGCCAATCGAGCAGCGCCGCAGCCCCGAGGCGGCTACACGGGCCGTGGGAGAGCGACTCAAGGGCAAGTTGCGCCGCCGCATCACCGGTGCAGTGGTGCAGCTCAGCGAGGCACCCTCCGTGCGGGGTTTCAGTTCAGAAGGGGGGCTCGAGCTTGAACTGCTGGACAACAGCAACGGTCAACTCAGCCTGCCTGACTTCGAGCAGCAAGCCCAGTCCTTCATCCGCGCCGCCCAAGCCACCAATCGCTTTGAACGGGTTTCAACCCGCTTCACCGCCGGTGCACCCCTGGTGCAGCTGGTGCCAGATCGGCTGCAGATGGCCTCGCTCGGGGTGGATCTCAGCACCGTGGTCGACACCCTCGGAGCCAGCTTCGGCAGTGACTACGTCAATGACAGCTTTGAGAGCGACCAGGTGCGCAAGGTAATCGTGCAACTTGACGGCGCCTCGCGCCGCAGCGCCGATGACGTGCTCGCTCTGCAGGTGAAAACCCGCGATGGCCAGCTGATCCCCCTGGCCCAATTGGTGCGGATCGAACAAAACACTGGCCCAACCTCAATCAACCACACCCGACTGGTGCGTTCGATCAGCATCCGGGCCCTGCCCCGCCCTGGCGTGAGCAGTGGCCAAGCCATGGCCAGCCTGATGGAAGTGCAGCGGCAGCTCGGCGGCGGCACCGAATTGGAATGGGCCGGCCTGGCGCGGGAAGAGTCGCGCGCCGGTGGCGGCAACATACGGGTGTTTGCCTTGGCAATCCTGGTGATGGTGCTGGTGCTAGCAGCCCTCTACGAAAACTTCGCCGACCCCTTCATCATTCTGGTGACCGTGCCTCTGGCCATGTTGGGAGCGGTCGGCGGCCTGTTGCTGCGGGGCCTGCCGCTGGACGTGTACGGCCAGATGGGCCTGCTGATGCTGGTGAGCCTTACGGCCAAGAACGCCATCCTTATCGTGGAATTCGCCAACCAGCGCATGGCCGAAGGCCTGGATCTAGACACGGCGATCCGCGGAGCGGCTATCGCCCGCCTGCGGCCAATCCTGCTCACCGCCCTCGCCGCCCTTGCAGGAGGCATACCCCTACTCTTCGCCAATGGCTTCGGCTCAGGCGGCAGGGTGAGCATCGGCACGGTGGTGTTCTTTGGGTTGCTGGTATCTACCTTCCTGGGCCTGTTTGTTGTTCCCGTGATGTATCGCATCATCAAGGGCTGGGAGCGGGGCAACCCTAAGGCTGCTGGCTTTCCTGCACAGTTAGGCGGCTGATCAACACCCCCATCACCGCAGCCACGTAGAAGGTGCCTGCGGTGGCGATCGCCACGCTCACCATCTGGGCCTGGGGGGTCTGGGGGGTCACATCGCCATAGCCCATGGTGGTGAGACTCACAAAGGCGAAATAGTTGAGTCGCACAAAATTGAGGCCCCACACTGGGCTGCTCTGGCCCAGATCCTGCGCCGAGAGGTTCACGTTGCTGAAGCTGGCCGGATCGATGGTCTCCAGGGCACAACAGAGCAAGCCGGCCGCCAGCCCCAACATCAGGTAGCCCGCCAGCGCCCCCCGCAACACCACATCCGAGACGCGCCGCTCCTGGGCCAGGCCCCTGATCAGGCGAATGGCACTCCAACCACTGAACAGGGCCCAGAGGGCAATCACTGGGATGCCGGTGCTGCGCAGATCGAGCGGGGTGAGATACCAGAGCAGACCAACGGCAATCGCCGCCACCCCTAGCCCCTTGAACAAGCGTCGTGGCAGGGTGCCGAACTGCAAACTGCCGGTGGGATTGCCCAGGCCCCGGATCATCACCAGGGCCAGCAGCAGGTAGCCCAGCGAGGCGAGCCGATTCCACTGCTGGGGCAGGGTGAAAGTAACCAGCAACAGCAGACAGACGATCAGCAGCTGGCCGTAGCTCTGCTGGCGTGGGGTAGATCCCCCATCCATCAATCGAAGCCGAGCAGGTCGAAAATCTCCCGATCCTTGAGGGATTCGGCCTCCAAGGGCTCGACGTCGTCGAGCATCCGCTGGGCCAGGTTCAGATACTCCTGCTGCACCGCATCCACTTCCGGTGTGCTTTCCATCTCGAAGATGGTGCACTTCTTGAGGCGGGATTTACGAATCGCGTCCACGGTCTTGAAATGGGCCATGGTGCGCAAACCCGTACGGGCATTGAACTTGTCGATTTCGTCGGTCTCCTCAGAGCGGTTGGCGATCACACCACCGAGACGCACCTTGTAATTCTTGGCCTTGGCATTGATGGCCTGCATGATTCGGTTCATCGCGAAGATCGAATCGAAATCATTGGCTGTAACGATCAGGCAGTAGTGGGCGTGCTGAAGCGGTGCGGCAAAGCCACCACACACCACATCTCCCAACACATCAAAGATCACCACATCGGTTTCTTCGAGCAGGTGGTGCTCCTTGAGCAATTTCACCGTCTGGCCTGTGACATAGCCACCGCATCCAGTACCCGCCGGCGGACCACCAGACTCCACACACATCACGCCGTTGTAACCCTCAAACACAAAGTCTTCGGGCCGCAATTCTTCAGTATGAAAGTCAACCGTTTCGAGAATATCGATCACGGTGGGCACCATCCTCTTGGTGAGGGTGAAAGTGCTGTCGTGTTTGGGATCGCAACCGATCTGCAGCACCCGCTTGCCCAGCTTCGAGAAGGCCGCCGAAAGGTTGGAAGAGGTAGTGGATTTACCGATCCCACCTTTGCCATAAACCGCCAGCACCAAGGCACCCTCCTCGATAGCCATGGTGGGATCAAGGTGTACCTGCACGCTACCCTCGCCATCGGGCTTGGAAGTGGCTGGAGGATTAAGTGTTGTGGTCATTGAAGTTGGGGAAACAGGAAAGATCGGAACTGAAACTCTTAGCTAAATAATTAAGAACCGTAAGACTTAGCCCTGGGCTTTTGGAATCAGTGAAGGAGCGTCAGGGTCACCCCCGCAACGCGGGCCTGCTATTGCCATCCAGCCCATCATGGAGCGAAATGGGCCTTGGCCTCATAAAGGGCTTCGCTGTCGATCAGAGCTAGGCCCTGCTCGCGGGCGTAGGCCTCCGTGTTTTTACGCACCTTGCCCCGCACAAAGAAGGGGATCTTGGCCAGCTCAGCTTCACCATCCGGGCTCCAAACGATCACCCCATCGCCGGGAATGCTGGCTGGCGCAGTGGCAGTAGCAGTGGCTGTGGCCGTAGCAGTGGGGTGCTTGGCGGGGGCACTGGCACCCTCTAGGTGGCTGAGGTGTCCATCCACGAATTCAAAATCGTGGCGGAACATGCCGATCAGGTGCTCCTCCAGACCCATCATCAGCGGATGCACCCAGCTGTCGAAGATCACGTTTGCCCCCTCCCAGCCCATTTGGGGCGAGGTGCGCGCTGGCACATCCTGAACGTGCAGCGGTGAGCTGATCACGGCACAGGGGATGCCGAGGCGCTTGGCGCTGTGGCGCTCCATCTGGGTGCCCAGCACCAGCTCCGGAGCCGCCTCCGCCATCGCCGCCTCCACGGCCAGGTAGTCGTCTGAGATCAACGCCTCCAGCCCCAGCTCCTGGGCGGCCGCCCGCACCTCCCTTGCCTGCTCGCGGCTGTAGCTCCCCAGGCCGACCACCTTGAAGCCCAGCTCGCGACTGGCGATGCGGGCTGCAGCGATGGCGTGGGTGGCATCGCCAAAAATGAAAACCCGCTTACCGGTGAGGTAGGTGGAATCCACCGAGCGCGAATACCAAGGCAGCCGCGAGCGCCGTTCAGCGGCGCAGGTGCCATCGGCTGCGGTTTCAAGCTCAGCGGGCAGCTCCAAACCCAGCACCCCGTGGAGCTCCCGCAAAAAGGCGGCCGTAGCGCCGATACCGATCGGCACTGTCTTCACCGTCTGCATGCCGAAGCTGCGCTCCAGCCAGCTGCATACCGGGCCCGCCAGCTCGGGATAAAGGCTCACATTGGCGTCAGCCGTGGGGATCCGCATGAGGTCGGCCGGACGGGCCCCCAAGGGCGCCACCACCGCCACATCAATGCCATAGCCAGCCAGCAACTGGCTGATCTCGCGCACATCGTCGCGGCAGCGGAAACCCAGCAGGCTTGGTCCCAGCAGATTCACCCGCGGCCGCCGGCCCTCGGCACGCCAGCGAGTCGGGTCGGGCTTGGGCTCGCCGGGCGGTGGCACCTGGGCCTTGAGCAGTCCTCGCACCAGTTGATAGAGAGTTTCAGCGCCACCCCAGTTCTCCTTCTTGGAGTAGGCCGGCAGTTCCAGGCTCACCACCGGGATGCCGCCCAGGTCCATGGTCGCCGCCAGGGAGCCAGGTTGGTCCTGGATAAGTTCGGCCGTGCAGCTCTCGCCCACCAGCAGCGCCTCGGGCTGGAAGCGCTCCACGGCTGCAGCGATCGAACTCTTCACCAGCTCGGCGGTGTCGCCACCCAGGTCGCGGGCCTGGAAGGTGGTGTAGGTAACGGGCGGGCGCCTGTCCCGCCGTTCAATCATCGTGAACAGCAGATCGGCATAGGTGTCGCCCTGGGGGGCGTGCAGCACGTAGTGCACCCCCTCCATCGAGGCGGCTATGCGCATGGCACCCACGTGAGGGGGGCCTTCGTAGGTCCAGAGGGTGAGTTCCATGACTGATTAGTGAGACGGGTGGTCAGGAAAAGGAGAGTGCGGCGCGGCGGCGCAGGGAGCGGGCAAACAATTCGGCTAGATCGCCGGCCTGGTCGCAACCGTGGATGGGGCTGAATACCAGCTCAATCGACCACTTGGTGGCGATGCCCTCGGCCTCCAGGGGATTGGCCAGGCCGAGGCCACACACCACAAGATCTGGCCGCTCGGCGCGGACCCGCTCCAGCTGGCGTTCCACGTCTTGCCCCTCGGTAATACGGGTGCCAGGTGGCAACAGGGCCAGCTCCGCATCGAGCAGCTGGCGATCGAGGTAGGGCGTGCCCACCTCCACCAGCTCCATGCCGCACTCGCGCTGCAGGAACCTCGCCAAGGAGAGCTCCAGCTGGGAATCGGGCAGCAGAAAAAGCCGCTTACCGGCCAGCAACTCCCGGTGGGGAGCGATGGCACGCTGGCCCCGCTCCACCAGCGGATCGAGCACCTCGGCCACCAGGGCCGGGGCCACCCCGAAGGCAGCGGCGCCCGCCGCCATCCACGCCCGACTGCCCTCCACACCAAACGGATAAGGAGCCGTAAGCAGCTGGCCGCCGCGGCTCACCAGGGCCCTTGCCGTAGCCGAGAGGAAGGGCTGGGCCAGCAGCACCCGGGTGCCGGGACCAATCGGGGGCAGCTCGGTGGAGCGCCGCGGCGGCAGGCTCGTGACCACCGGAATACCCAGGCGACCAAAAAGCTGCACCAGCCGGTCTTCCACCGCATCGGCCAAGGTGCCGACGATCAACAGCTGATCCACCTCGCTGCTGGGCATCAGGGGAACCATCGCCAGCAGGGCTTGGTCCTCCCCCTGGGTGAAGGTGGTTTCGATGCCGCTGCCGCTGTAGTTCAGCACCATCACCCGGCCGGTTAGCTGGGTATTGAGCCGCTCGGCAGCCTTAGCCAGATCCAGCTTGATCACCTCGCTGGGGCAGGAGCCCACCAGAAACAAGGTGCGGATTTCGGGGCGCCGCTCCAGCAGATCCTTCACCAGCCGGTCGAGCTCATCATTGGCATCGGCCAGGCCGGCCAGATCACGCTCCCCCAAAATCGCAGTGCCGAAGCGGGGCTCGGCAAAGATCATCACGCCGGCGGCGCTCTGAACCAGGTGGGCGCAGGTGCGGGAGCCCACCACTAGAAAAAAGGCATCCGGCATGCGCCGGTGCAGCCAGACAATCGAGGTGAGTCCGCAGAACACCTCCCGCTGACCGCTCTCCTTAAGCAGCTGTAGGGGCGGCTGCTCAGCCAAACCAGTTGTCATGTCACCAATCACCGAAGACTCGCCCATCCAGGCGACCCCTGCGGAAAGAACCATTAAGGGTTAACGGAGCTGGCAGGCCAACTGTCGACAACCCCTACAAATGTTCGGGATCAGCCCACAAGCCGTAACTAATTGCGGCCCATAATCTGGGTTGCGTGATCTGGAGCACCGGGTCCAGGTCCCATGCCCAAGCCTTTCTGGTCAATCGTCCCCAGGCGACCACCCTCTCGGCGAGCACGCAAACCCTGGCGAGCTCCCCTGTCGCTGGCCATGCTGGTGAATGCCGGCGCCATCGGCTATCACCTCAGTGAGGGGTGGGACTGGGGGGATTCCTACTGGATGGTGCTGATCACCCTCAGCACCCTGGGATTTAGCGACGGGCACACCCAGATCCTGAGCGCGGGTGGGCGGGTGGTCACCACCCTGCTGATCCTGGGCGGCCTGGTGGTGGTGCAGATCAGTATCCAAGGGGTACTGGGCCTGTCTGAATCCGGTTACTTCCGGCGCCTGCGCGAGCGCCGATTCCGTAGTTGGCTATCCACCATGCATAACCATGTGATCCTTTGCGGCTATGGCCGCATCGGCCGCGAGATCGCCGAACAACTTGCCAGGGAAAACGTTCCCCTGCTGGTGGTGGAGATGGACGCGGAGCGCCGTGAGGCAGCAGAAGAGCGGGGGCTGGCCGTGCTGATGGCCGACGCCACCCTCGACGAGACCCTGCTGGATGCCGGCATCCACCGCTGCCGTGCCCTGGTGGCGGCCCTGCCCAACAACGCATCCAACCTCTACGTGGTGCTGAGCGCCCGGGGTATGGCGCCCAACTGCCGGCTCATAGCCCGTTCCGATAGTGAAGAAGCGGAACGCAAGCTGCGCCTAGCCGGCGCCGATCAAGTGGTGAGCCCCTACGTCAGTGGGGGGCGCACCATGGCCGCCACCGCCCTACGCCCCCTGGCGGTGACCTTCATGGATCTTTTGGCTGGCTCTGGCTGCGAGGTGGAGGAATTTCTGCTGAGTAGCGACCCAGCCGACCTGGGCAGCCTCAATGGAGCATCCCTTGCGGAGCTCCAGCTCGGCTCGCGCTCTGGTGCCCTAGTGCTGGCGATCGTGCCCCCCCAGCCTGCAGCCAACGATGTGCCGAGGCAGTACCGGGGCTCCCAATACTCCCAACAGCGGCCAGAGTTGCTGGCAAATCCAGGTAGCGACACTCGCCTGGCCCCGGGCCAGATGCTTGTTGTGATGGGCAGTCAAGAGCAGCTGGACCTATTCACGAGGCTGCTTGGCACTGCCCTTAAAAGTGTGGACGTGATGTCTACCTAACCGTTAGATCTACAAAAACGAACAACTGAGCCAGGGCTCAATCGTCGTAGACGAGGCAATTGACATCCGATGGGTTGAGGTCACAGAACACCTCAAACGGTGTTGGAGCCTCGGTTTCCTCAGGATGGCGCACCTGAAAATCCTGCAGCTCCTTGATCTGCTGCTCGATCTTGCGGGCAACGGCCTGATCTCCCCGCTCCGTGGCCTCCGCCAGAGCTGAGCGATAGGTCACCAACTGGTCAACAATGCTCGACATGGCGCTGGCTCCCTGGAAAGGAGTTGTGAGCGAACGGCTGAAAATTTAGTCCCGGCAAATGCTTGTGGGGCAGCCCCATCCGCCAACGGCAACAGAAGACCTAATGCGTGTCAGTTTCCACACTGAATCCGCGCCCCTCGCCATGGTGTGGCGACTCACAGAGATTTCCGTGGCAGACGCTCCATACCTGGTGGCCCTGGCCCTAGTCGAACTCGATGGCAAGCGTGCCCTGCCCCTAACCGGCAAGTCCCAGAGGGAAGCCAGCGGCGGCGAACCCGGCGAAGCAGGCCGCACCCTTGCCCTGGAGCTGCTGCTGAGGCTGTGGCAGCGCAGTGACGAGGGTGCCCTGCGGCGCGCCGCTGCTGAAGACAGCCTGTTGCTGTTGGAGATGCCGCTCGAAGTGATGAGCGAGCGGTTGCCATTGATCAAGGCCGACTGGATCGCCGGTGGCACAACTGAAGAGTTGCTAGCCAGCCTGAAGCAACTGGCCCAGCGGCGCTGGCGGATCGGCATCGTCAAATACCAGCCCGCCACCTTCACGCCCTGGCCCTAAGCAGGCGCGACTGCGCTCAGGGACGCTGGGCGCGGGACCAGGAAGCAGGAGAAAAGGCATGGCCCTGCTCCAGGGCAATCGCCACGACCGCGTCGACACTGCCGGCGGCATCAACCCGGGCCCTTAGGGCCGTATCGGCATCAACCTTGACCATGAAGGCTGTGAGCTGGGCTTTCGACATGGCGATGCAAGGCTTGGAACACCCCATCCCTAGCCAGGGTTTGATGATTTGGCATCACACCGCTGGTCACGGCACATCCTGTGAGGGGCAGTTTCGACGAAAGCGTTAGGCGGCCATGTATGGTAAGAAGTGATTCAAAGATTTCTCTCTAGCGAGCTGACCACTTTCTGTTGGGCCGTCGAAGGATCAATTCATAGTTTCTGAGTTCATGACCATTTACGTCGGCAATCTTTCCTTCGATGCGGAAGCGGAAGATGTCCAGCATCTGTTCAGCCAGTACGGACAGGTGAGCAAGTGCAGCCTCCCCCTCGACCGCGACACCGGCCGCAAGCGCGGTTTCGCCTTTGTCGAAATGGCCAACGAGGCCGAAGAGACCAAGGCAATTGAAGATCTCCAGGATGTTGAGTGGATGGGTCGCGCCATCCGCGTCAACAAAGCTGAGCCCCGCGGCAGCGGTGGCGGTGGCGGCGGTGGTGGTGGCGGCGGTCGCCGCGACTTCGGCGGTGGCGGTGGCTACAACGGTGGTGGCTACGGCGGTGGCGGCAGCCGCTACTGAGCCCCGCTCGCAAAAGCTGATTTCCTGGTCACTCAGGTGATCCATTGGCCGTCCCTTCGGGGGCGGCTTTTTGATGCAAACCAACCAGCTTCTTAGCCTGAGCCCATGGCAAGCGCTCCTCCCTTGGTGCTGGTGCACGGTCTGTGGGACACGCCACGCCTGTTTGATCGCCTCAAAATCCAGCTGGATGAGCGGCGATCCCCACTGCTTATCCCCTACCTACCCAATCGCCTCGGTGCCACTCCGATCCTGGAGTTAGCTCACCGGCTGGGCCGCCAAATCGAAGCAACCTTTGGTCCCCACACCCAAATCGACCTGCTGGGCTTCTCAATGGGTGGCGTGATCGGCCGTACCTGGATCCAACTTCAGGGCGGCCGATCGCGCACCCGCCGCTTCATCAGCGTCGGTAGCCCCCAGCAGGGCACTCTCACAGCTCAGCCCTGGCCAAGCTGGCTGCTGGCTGGCATTGCCGACATGAAATGGGGCAGCCCGCTGCTGCGCCAGCTCAACACAAATCTCGAGGGGCTAGACGGCGTGGAATGCTGCAGCTTCTACTGCGCTGCCGACCTGATGGTGCTGCCTGGTTGGCGCGCCGTATTACCGCTGGGCCCGCGGCAGCCCTTGCCCGTGCGCACCCACCAGCAGCTGCTGCAACATCCCGCGGCGCTGGAGCCACTGGTTGCCGAATTGCTGCGACCCTGAACTGGCTTACACACCCTGGCTTAACTCACCCCAGCCATCAATTTCTCTGAAACTCTGAAGGCTGGCGCAATTTCCAGAAATTGGATCCAGAATCCACCTATGGATGATCCCATCGCTTCGGGTCGTTATCGCGTACGCGCTGCCGTAGAACGCGAGCAAAGCGTGCCGCTGCAGGTGCAAGCAGCTCGCTTCAACACCAGAGACGACGCAGAAACCTTCGCCCATTTGGTAGCCCACGATCAGCACAAGAATGTGGTTGTGGAAAAGCTGGCTCCAGGAGGTTGCTGGCTGCAGTTGAGCCTTGTGGCCTGCGCTTTTTAGCTCTCAGCGCCGCGGGCAAGCAGGGCGTGATTACTGGGGATCCTTAGATCCCAGGCCCAGCCGCAACGCTCCAGCAGGCGGATAAAGCGGTAGGTGGGATCTGGCAATAGCCGCACTCGCCCTTGCCGCAGGGTGATTCCCTGACGCACCGAAGCTTGGAAAGCGTGGTGAAGATTGTGCCAGCCCTCGCCCAGGGTGATCACGGCCACAAACAGGTTGTTGCGGCTGGCATCTCCGGTGGCGAAGGGCTGATCACCTTGCAGGTGGGCCAGGGAATTAACGCTGGCCACCCCGTGATAGAGCACTGTTGTGCTTAGGCAGAAGGCCGCCAGCCAAGGCAGTCCGCCCAGCTGCCAAGACAGCCCGGCCAGCAGCAGCACGGGCACAAAATGGAGCCTGTCGATCAGGCGCAACACCGGATCTGCCTCCACATCGGCCGGCAGGGTTGTGGGGAAAAAACTTGAAGACAACAACCAACCAACCTGGGAGCGCCACAGGCCCCTCCATCCCGCTGAAGGAGCAAGGGGGGTGTGGGGGTCGGCGCAAGTGTCGACGTGGCGGTGATGGGTTTGGTGGTGGGCCTTCCACCAGCTAGGGCCCATCTGACCTGCCGAAGCCCCCACAAAGGCACCGATCCAGGCAACGGGACGGGGCGCCTTGTAGCTGGAGTGGGTGATCAGGCGGTGATAGATGGCTGTGGTGGCCAGCATGCGGACCAAGTAGAGCCCCAAAGCCCAAAGGGCCGCACCGAGGCTGAGACCGGTCCAAAAGAGCAGCAGGCAGCCGAGGTGGGCCGCAATCGTCAGGACGGGCCCGAGGGAGTACAGAAAGCGACGTAGACGGGGCACTCAGCCCACTCCCAGAATGGGTTTGAGCCTAGGAGGCAGAGCGGTGCAGCCTGGATCACGGCGGTGCGGGATCCCGCCGCAAGGCCACCATCTCTGGGACGAAAACGAAGGTGAGATCGTCGAGGCATTCGGCCTGTCCATCGATAGCGCTGACACCACCAGCCACGAAATCAATCAACCGCTGGGCCTCGCTGCGCTCCATCGCCCCGGCGTGCACCAGCACGGTCTTGCGCTCGCGCAGGTGGTGCACGATCCACTGCGCCTCCTCGAAGCGGGTGGGGTGAAACACCACCACTTCGGGCATCCATTCGTTGAATGGGCTGGGCATGCCTGGGGAAACCCCGCTGGCGGTGGGCACTCAACGTATGGGGCTATTGCTACATGTGCAAGGAGCGACCCCGCCAGGTCCAGCCCCGGCCGCTGAGGGTCTTGATCACAGACACCGGGGCCATGGCGCCGATCAACAGCCCACCCAGACCCGCCAACCACCACCAGTTGAGGGGAGTGCCGAAATGGCGACGACTCCAGAGCCGGATCGCCAATTGCAGCGCGATGGCCAGCAGGGCCGCCAGGGCCGGCAACCAGGACAGGGGCAGGGGCGATCGCCAGGCCAACAGAAGGGCTGGGGGCAGCAACAACCAGGGAATGGCGTAGAGCTGCAGCACCACCGCACCAGCCGCCAAGGCCTTCGCCACATCACCATCGAGGCCAAGCAGCCAGTTTTTGGTCCAGCCTTCCCAGAGAGAGGCCAAGTCTCGGTACATGCGCAGGGTCAACCAGTCGAGCCCCAGCAGGTAGCGCAGGCGGAAGCCCTGGCCCTTGATCGCCCGAGCCAGGGCGAGATCCTCCACCACCTCGCCGGCCACGGCAGCGTGGCCACCAATGGCTCTGTAGGCCTGGCTGCGGAACAGCAGAAACGGACCCGCCGCAAAGGCCAAGGGATCGCAGGGATCATTAGCGCGCTCAATTGGAAAACCCAGTCCCAGCAAGCTGGCGATGATCGGCTGCACCAGCCACTCGGCCAGGCAGCCACAGGTGAGCCGCGGCGCCAGGGTGAGCAAATCGGCCCCGTGGGCAATGGCGTCTGTCAAGGCGGCCCGCAGCGCTCCCGGAGCGACGCGCACATCCGCATCGATGAAGACCAACCAATCGCTTTCGAGCTCGCTGCTGGCGCGAAAACAGGCCCAGTTTTTACCCACCCAGCGCTCTGCCGGGGGACGGGCACCCGCCGACAGCAGGCCAAAGCGTGGATCGCCTGCGCCCGCCTGCAGGGCTAAGGCCGCAGTGGTGTCGCTTGAGTCGTCATCAACCACCATCAATGCCCAGTTCTCACATGGCGCCTCGCTGGCGAGGATTGCCCGCACGCAGTCGCTGATGTTGTCCGCTTCGTTGTAAGCCGGCACCACCACGGTGCAGGAGGTAGGGGCAAGGGAGCTTCCTGATGGAGCTGGTTGTAGAGCTGGGGCCGCACTGAAGCTGCGCTCCAGTAGGACCAGCATCACCGCCAGACCGAGGCAGGAAACCAGCCCCCAGCCACTGACCAGCGCGATCCAGATGGAGGTTGAAGGTCCCAGGATTCAGCAGCTCCGCTGTCGCAGCAAGCGATCAGCCTCGGCGCGGCGACAAACCCGACGAAAGGGTGCAAGGCCAATGCCGAACAACTCCTCAAACAGCCGATTGGCTGCCATCACCGAAGCCAGGCCACAGCGGTGCACCTGCTGCTCAAGGGTGGTTTGCGGTTGGGCTGCAATCCCCTCAAATAGCCGGCTGAGTCGAATGTGCTGGAGCGTCTGAAACGGTGTCTTACCGCGGCAGTGGTCAAAGCAGAGATCGAGCCACTCAGCACTCACCCCGATCGAATCAGCCACCACCTCCAGCTCGATCTGCTCGGAAAAATGATGGGCGAAGTAGTGGGCAGCCCGGTTCACCACATCAAGTTGCTGGGCAGGAACCACGGGAAGGCTCCGGCAACGGCGCGGCGGGCCGTGAACAGCACTGCTGAGTGCCGCTTGTGGTGAAAGGGGCCGCATCGCAGTCCGGGAAGGTGATCGCCTGCAAGACATCCAAGACGTCTCACCTCCCAACTGATAGCCCCACCGCAGCAATGGCTGCAATCGCAATCAACACCGTTTGGGCGATCTGTAGCAAGGCTGCACCTATCGCAATGATCGGCAGCACGCAGCTTTAGGCAAGTGCACAAAGCTCGTGGGCCAGCTGTTCGCCGCTGCGCAGGGCACCCTCAATCCGCCCAAATCCCACCCCGGCGATGAAGTCGCCGCAGAATCCCACCCGGCTGCTTGGGCAGCAACTGAGTTCGGAGGGCAGCCCGGGCGCCAGGGGAAAAGCGGCACCCCAGCGCATCAGCTGGCGATCAGCCGTGGCGAGGTTTAGTCCAGGCAACCAGGGGGCCATCACCTGCTCAAGAGCGGTGGTGAGGGCAGTGATCACCGTATCTTCGCGGCCCTCATCGGGGGGCAGCTGAAGCATGCGGGCCACGGCGGAATGGGTGCCATAGACATCAAGGTGATCGGCGGCAAAGGAGTGGCTGGAATGGGCCACCACGGCGCAGCGCCCGTCGGCCAAGGGCTGAACGGTGATCCGCTGCAGCCCCCAGCGCTGCTGGGCTGCAGCATCGAAATGAAGCAGGCTGAAAGGAAGACTGGCCCAAGGTCCTGCCGCGGCTGCCTCAAGCAGCACCAGCAGATTGCTGCGGGCCTCAGCGCGGATGCCGGCGATCACAGTGAGGGCATGCTCCAGTCGGAGGTCGCCCAGTCGTTCTGCGGCCTGCTTGAGGGGCACCTCCTCCCAGCCAAAAATCTGCCTGCTGCGCGGATGGGCCAGCAGGGTGCTGCTCAGCACAAGCCAATGGGCCTGCCCCAGCAACTCCCCCTCCCGATCCAGCAGCTGCCAGAGACCATCCTTCCAATCGAGGTGGCGCACCAGGGTGCCGTAGTGGGGCTGCCACGCTTCGCCAGCCTCGCCGGCCAGGCTCAACAGTCCTTTGCAGAGATGATCCATGCCACCCCGACCCCGGTAGAGCTGGCCGAGCCCCAGGGCATCAGCCTGGCCTGGCCGCAGGGTCGCTTCCCCCTGAAGCTGGGCGATCAAACCAGGCCACGGCTCAATCCAGCCCCCCGCCAGCAGGGGCTGCAACAACAGCGGCTCCGTTGCGCCGGTGATGTTGAGCAGGGGCGCCCCGTGATCGATGCGCAGCCCATGATCCTGGCGGAAGCGCCGGGTGCTGGCCCGTCCGCCCGGGCCTCGCCCTGTCTCCCAAAGGCTGAGGGCTCCGGTGTAACCCAAGCGGCGCAGCTGGGCAACGAAAGCGCAGCCCGATACCCCGGCCCCGATCACGGCGATGGATTCCGGGCCCGAGCTGGGCATACACAACAACTAAACCGCTAGGCCTTCAGGATGACAGCGATCTCCAAGGCTGCAGCCGATGATTGGCCCCCCGGCACTTGACCATCCGGTACTGGTGTTTGACGGCGGCTGTCCCTTCTGCCGCCATTTCGCTGAGCTGTCAGAACTGCGCAGTGGCATCCCGAACTTGGCGATCCGCGATGGCCGCAGCGATCACGAACTGCGGCGGCAGCTGCGGCAGCAGGGCTGGGACCTGAGCCAGGGTGCCGTGGTGTTGGCAGAGGGCCGGGTGCTGCATGGAGCCGAGGCGATTCAGTGGATTTGCAGCCGGCTGGAGCCCAGCGCCACCCTGCTGCAGCTGCTCGGCCCGATCCTCGCCACACCGGGGAGAGCAAAGCGCCTTTATCCGGCGCTGCTGCTGGCCCGGCGCCTCGCCCTGGCCGTGCAGGGATTACCTCTGGATCCGGACCAACCAGCTGGGCAGGCTGCAACAGGTAGCGTGAATTGATAAGGGAGTGGCTGTGGCGCGGTTTTTAGTGGTGCTCAAACCCGGCGTGCCGCTGGATGCCGCCGCCATGCTGGAAGCCCTCCAGCCTGTATTGGAGGGGCTCAGAGCGGAGATCGAGCACCGCACACCAGCCCACCTCAGCGCCATGATCCGCGGTGGCGGTGAAACCCAGCGCATGCAGCTGTTCGCCGATGTGCAATCAAAAGCAGATGGCAAGGTGCTGGAGCTGGTGCTGCTGAGTCGCGAAGCCATGGGCACTACCGCCCCCCACACCCGCGAGGTTTTCAAGCAGCTGCTGGAGTTGATTCAGCGGCATGTGCCATCCATGCCTCTCACCTTCCGCTCCGACCGGGACGGCCCACTGCCAATCGGAACCTGAGCCGATCAGAGCCTGAGCCAATCGAAACCCGACCGACCATCCCCGAAATTTAATAAAGGCTTAGGATTTGGTGGTAGGTCCTGGATTTGCTCCGTGAACGAGAACCACCCCGTGCTGCTCTCGCTTGACGCGGAGCTGGATCAGCTGCGGAGCGCCTACATCCAACAGCCCAACGAGCAGACCCGCTACCAGCTGGTACGCCTCGAACAGCTGATCCAGCAGTGGGCACCTGGTCGCTCCAGCAACGGCTGAAATTCCTCAGGGATTACACCACGGGCAGTGGCCCGGATCGGCTGCGGAGAGTCCGTCATGGCGGGGGCGCTCCACCTACACGATGCGATCCCGGCCAGGGCTACCGCTTTTCCACCTACGCCACCTGGTTGATTCGCGACGCCATCAGCAATGCCCTGGCGGCTTCAGCTGCTCGATGAACTGCCAGAACAGGAGGCCGAACTGCAGCGATTGCGCTACGGAATCGCTGCAGGGGAACCTTTGAGCGTGAGCTCCACGGCTCGGCAGATGGGAAACACACGAGACACGGCCCGAGGTTTAGAACGAAGGGCCAACGCAACTATCCGGAGACTTTCGGTGCGCTTCATTGATCACCTTGAAGCCTGACCCTGTGACCTGGCACCCCCACCTCTGGCACCCCACCACCCAGGTGGCCAGCAGCCCCGAGCCGCTGCAGGTGCGCGCGGCCCGAGGTAGTGAGCTGGAGCTGAGTGATGGTCGCCACTTGATCGACGCCATCAGCAGCTGGTGGGTGACCCTGCACGGCCACGCCGAGCCAGCCATTGCGGCGGCGATCGCCCGCCAGGCCCAGCAGCTGGAGCAGGTGATCTTCGCCAACTTCAGCCACGAACCCGCCGAGCAACTCGCCACCCGACTCAGTGCGCTCACGGGCCTCGAGCGGCTGTTCTTCTCAGATAACGGCTCCACCGCCGTGGAAGTGGCCCTCAAGATCGCGTGGCAGTGGTGGCGCAACCAGGGCAGCGAACGCCGCCAGGTGATCTCCTTTGAGGGGGCATACCACGGCGACACCTTCGGAGCGATGGCCCTGGGGGAGCGCTCCCTGTTCACCGACCCCTATGAGCCGCTGTTATTTGCCGTAGCCCGGGTGGCCTGGCCCCACAGCCACTGGGGCGACGACGCGGTGGAGCAAAGAGAACAGGTCGCCCTACGCCAGCTCGAACAGGCCCTAGAGACGCCCACCGCGGCAGTGATCCTCGAACCCTTGATCCAGGGGGCGAGCGGCATGCGGGTGGTGCGGCCGGCCTTCCTGCGGGCCGTGGCCGAGCGGGTCCAGGCTGCCGGATCCCTGCTGATTGCCGATGAGGTGTTCACAGGCTTCGGCCGCACCGGCGACCTGTTCGCCTGCCGCCGGGCTGGCATACAGCCCGACCTGATGGCCCTTTCCAAAGGCCTCACCGGTGGCTTCCTGCCGATGGGGGCAACGATGGCCAGCGAGCGCCTCTACCAGGGGTTCATCAGCGAACGGCCGGAGGCCACCTTCTTCCACGGCCACAGCTTCACCGCCAATCCCCTCGGATGTGCAGCTGCCCTTGCCAGCCTGGATCTGCTTCAGGCCAACCCCGAGCGCTTCCAGCAGTTCGAGGTGCGCCACACGCCACTGCTGGAAGAGCTTGCCGCCCACCCGCTCGTGCGGCGCCCCCGCTGCGTCGGCACCATGGCGGCCTGGGATGTGGACGCCGGCGAAGCCAGCTACCTCAATCCCGTCGGCAAACAGATCCAGCGCCAATGCCTGCAGCAGGGCGTGTACCTGCGCCCCCTGGGCAACGTGGTGTACCTGCTGCCGCCCCTGGGCATCAGCGAAGACCAGCTTGATCGCTGCTACGCAGTGGTGAAGCAGGCAATGGACACGCCATAGCTGCCAAACGCCGGCCCAGCAAAAGCAGGCCCAGCACGGTGGTGCCACTCACCATGAGCACAAGGGCGGAGAACTGGGCGGCGGTGATCACCCCACTGGCCAAGGCAGTGGAGGCAAACACCAGACCAGGCAGGCCCCGGGGGATAAGGCCAAACACCACCACCCAGCGATCCACCCCGGCCACCTGATCCCGGCCGCTGATGCCAAGCCCGCAGATCAACTTGCAGCCAATCGCCAGCAGCAAGAGCACCAGGGCCAGCCACCAGGCCGAGGGCTGCAACAGGGTGCCCGCCTGGATGCGCATCCCCACCCCTAGGAAATAGAGGGGCAAAAACACCTCCGACAGCAGGGCCAGGTTGCCCCGAAGCTCGCGGGCCTCGGTGCTCCCTTCCCCCATGGGCGCCAGGCGATTGAAAAGCACCCCACCCCAGAGCGCCCCCAGCAGGCTGGTCACCCCGGTGACCTCACCGATCCAGCTGCAGCCGATCAACAGCAGCAACATTCCTAAGGGCCCCGGTTGCCAGGGCCCGTGGCGCCGCAACCACCAGCTCGACAGCGGCACGCTCAACAGGGCCAAGGCTGGGCCGAGCAGCACCAGCCAACCGGACCCGGCCGTAGCCGCGCCACCGCCCAGGCGGGTGCCCGCCAACAGCAGAGAGCAGGTGAGCAGGCCGATCGCGGGCAGATCGTCGAGCACCGACACCCCCACAAGCAGGCGACCGGAGGGGGTTTTCAAGGCACCGAGCTGGCCGAGGGCCCGCAGGGTCACCCCGGTGCCGGTGGCGCTGAGCACGGCCACAAAGAGCAGGGTGGTGGCAGTGGAAAGTCCAAATGCCTGCTGCAGCGGCCACCAGGCCAGCAGCGGCGTTAGCGCCGACAGCAACACCGTGCGCAGCACTGCCGCTGGCCGGGAGCCCAACAAGCCGCCGCGCACCTCCAGACCCACCTGAAAAAACAGGGTGAGCACCCCCAGCTCCAGCAGACCGGAGAGGGAGCGGATCTGCTCAAAAGGCAGCACGGTGTTGCCCAGGGCAAAGCCAACTCCCAGCTCCAGCACGATCGCCGGCACTGCCCAGCGGGCGAGCCGGGTGGCCGTCAACCGGGCCAGCAGGGCCCCCACCAACAACAGCAGCAGGGTGGTGAGCAGGGAGGAACCCAAGGGAGCCAGCGGGGCGAGGGTGGCGAAGGTGATCAGCCCGGCAGGATCACGCGATCAATCACGTGCACAATGCCGTTGTCGCAGGCAATGTCTGCGGTTACCACTGTGGCGTTCTTCACCTCAAAGGGCTCGCTACGGCGGATCGGGATCGGAGCCCCCTCCAAGCTCGGCCACTCGGCCTGGGCCACCAGGGCCTCGCGGGTGTAGGCACCAGCCAGCACGTGGTACTTGAGGATTCGAGCCAACTGGGGTGGGTTGTCTACCAACGTTTGCACCGTGCCCGCAGGCAGTGCAGCAAAGGCATCGTCCACCGGGGCAAACACCGTGAAGGGGCCCGGGCCCTCCAGGGCGCCGCGCAGGCCGGCGGCATCGACGGCCGCCAGCAGGGTGTTGAAGGCGCCGGCGGCGAGGGCGGTTTCCAGAATCGTGGCCATGGCAGCTCTCCTAGCGGTAATCCTGGGTTTGAATGTCGGGAAGGCGCGCCTCGGGCCGCAGGAAACGATCCATCTGGGCCTCAAAGAAGCGGCGGTTGGCCGCAAGATGCTCCGGGTCGGTGTCGTCGAGGGGATAGAGCAGGGCGCAGCGGAGGGCCTGGATTACCGCCGAGGTGACGTTGTACATCGAGCGCTGAAAGGTGATGCCCAACTGGATCAGTTGATCTTCTTCGCCGCGGCGATGCTGCTTGTAGAGCTCCTGCAGATAGGGGGGCAGGAAATGCAGCATGTCCTGCATCAGCAGGGTGGGCGGAATGCCGGCGGATCCCACCGGGAACACATCGGCATAGAGGATGCCGTAGTGGAAGTCGGCTTGATCGGCCGGCACCTGTCCGGCCTGAGCGTTGTAGCTCTTGGTGCCGCGGAACGGTGAGGTGCGGTAAAACACCGCCTCCACATAGGGCAACGCCGCCTCATAGAGCCAGGTGAAGCCCTCGCTCTTGGGAATGATCTCGAAGCACTCGCCCCGGATGAACACATGGTGGTAAATCGGCCGCCCCGCCACCGCGAAGATGCCGTTGACGAGGAAGTCCATCGCCTCGGGAACGGAAGTGAGCTTCCCCTCGTCGTAGAGGTCGCTCATCTCGAAGAACACCGGTGCCATCACCTCCCAAAATAGGCCGAGGTTGGCGTAGAAGGAGAGTTGCTTGACTTGCTCCATAAACATATCCGGGAACAGCTTATAGAGCCCCAGCATCACCAAATTGCCCTTGAAGTAGGCCTTGATCGCCCGATCGGCATTGGCCTTGTAGACGTCGCTCTCCAGGAAGTCGTTGAAGCGGCCGCCCATGCCCTGGTGCCAGAACATGGCCTGCATGCAGGCCTCGGCGAATTCCATGTTCACCCGGTCGTGCCAAAGGTGATGCAGCAGCTTGGGCATGCGGCGGGTCTCACCCCGCTCCATAAACTCCAGTAGCTCCGGATGGGCCTTTTCACCGCCGCGCCAGATACGCAGCTTGGATTGATCACCGGAGTAGCTATTGGGGAGATCGAGATACTCCTTAGAAATAAAATACTTGAATGCGGGAAGCGGATTGAGAAATACCCGCTCAGCGATATACAAAAGATCGCGCCAATAAAAATCCATCGGCACGGCGTAGGCCTTATAGATACCGATGATCTGCTGCAGGTTCTCGGGGGTATCAGGCAGCATTGATCCTCCCGCCTCAAGCCGGTGGATCACCTCTGCGTAGGGATGGGTTGAGGGAGGAATCAGGGGTGTGCGGACACCCGGGGTCGAAACGATGGGTGTCATACGGGCAGTTGGGTGCGGAGGGCAAGGGCAGCGGTGGCGGTTTCACTCCAGCCGGTTAGTCCTAGGGGCCATAGTCCGGTAAGTAGCACCAGCAGGGTGAGCACAACGGCCGGCAATCGCTCGCCCAGGCTGGTGCCCTGCCAGTCAGCTCGGGAATTATCGAGCCGGCCAAAACCAACCCGATTGAATAGCCGCACCGCATAAACAGCAGTAAAACCAGAGGCCACCAGGCACACCAACGTTGCCCTAGGAAAGACGGTCCAGCTGCCCTCAAACACAAGAAGTTCTGCAGGGAAGCCAGCCAGTCCAGGAATGCCAGCGGCGGCCATCAGGGCAAGCAACAACAAACCCATCGTGAAGGGCAGGCCCCTAATCGGATTGAGCAGGCCGGATAGCTCGGCAATAACGGTGGTCCCGGTCTTGCGCTGGATTAGCTCAACGCAGGCAAATAGCAGGGCCACTATTAAGCCGTGAGCAATCACCTGAGCCATCACCCCCTGCAGGCTCAAGGGGGTAGCGGCAGCCAGAGCCAATACCAGCAAGCCCATATGGCCAAGCGAGCTGTAGGCCATCAGGCGGCGCATATCTGTAGCCGCAACAGCGTTAAGGGCGCCATACACGGCGCTAACGGCACCAGCAGCAGCGATCCAGGGGGAAAAAGCTGTCCAGGCGTCTGGCAATAGGCCCACACCAAAGCGCAGCAGGCCGTAGGCACCAAGCTTGGAAACGGCCCCACCAAGCAACATCACCACCGGAGCAGGGGCCTGGCTGTAGCTGAACGGCTGCCAACCGTGCAGCGGCACCACGGGCAACTTCAGGCCAAAAGCAAGCAGCAGCAGGGCCAGCACCCAGGCCTGGGCAGCTGGAGCGAGGGGCGTTGCCGCCAGGGCCTCAAAACTGAAGCTCACGGTGCTGGTGGCAGCGCCCTGACCCAACCAACCGAAGGCCAGTACCCCAGCAAGCAGGCTGAGGCCAGAAACGGCGCCATAAAGCAGGAAGCGGGTGGCAGCTCCTGCTCGTCGCTCCCCTCCCCATATAGCCACCAGCAGCGTGGTGGGGATCAACACCAGCTCAAATGCCAGCACAAACAACAAGGCATTGCGGGCGAGGAAGGCGCCCACCACCCCGAAGTTGGTGGCAAGCATTAAGGAGAAGTAGAGGCGCGAGCGGCCCTGGTCTGCAGGAGAGGCCAACACCGCCATAGCAGTAAGCAGGGCGGTGAGCAGCACCAGGGGCAGGGAGATGCCATCGAGACCGAGCTCCAGGGCAAGGCCCAGGCGAGGCAACCAGGTAAGGCTGAGGTCGGCGGGGGGCTGCAGCCAGCAGTACACCCCAACCAAAAACTGGGCCAGGGCGGCCAGGGCGGCCAGGGAGCGCACCAAGGCGGGACGCCCCTCCGGCAATCGGGACAGCAGCAAACCCGCAACCCCGGGGATCAGCAGCAGTAGCAGCAGCGGGGAAGAGGTCACGGCAGCAAGGACAGGGGTAAGGGTGCGGGGCTGGCCAACAGCCAGGCAGCCATCAGCAGCACCCCCAGCACCAGGCTGAGGGCGTAAGCCTGGGAGCGGCCGGAGGTGGTGAGGCTTAGCCGGCGGGCTCCAGCCATGGCTGCGGCCCCGGTGCCACCGCTGAAACCATCCACCAGGCGGCTATCACTCCAGGCGCCAAAGCGGGCTAAGGCCAGCACCAGAGCCACCACGGTGCGGTGATAAAAGCGCTCGGTTTGCATGTCGTGGGCGAGCCACTCCTGCAGGCCTGAGAGGGCCTGGGGCAGCCGGGCCAGGCCGTGGGGCCGCAGGTAGAAGGCAGCGGAGAAACCCCCTCCCACCAGGGTCGATACCAGCAGAGGCCAGGCCAGCGGCCCCCAACCGGGCAGGGGAGTGAGGCTGAATACGCCATTGCGCACCAACAATTGAGGCAGGTGCAGCTCCATACCCATCAACACGGTGGTGGGCAACACCATCAACCACAACACCTCGGCGGAGCGCTGGGTGAAGGGTGTGGGGCGACCGCCCCAGATTTGGCCGAATACACGAATCAAGCCTGCGCTGATCAGGCAATTGGTGAGCAGCACCAAGCCACCCAGCAGCCAGGGATGGCCGCTGGCTGCTGTGAGAGCAAGCAGCTCGCGCAAGGCGGCAAAACTGGCGAAGGGAGGCAGTCCCATCAGGCCAGCTGCCCCGGTGAGGAAGGCCAGGCCCATAAGCGGCCGCCGGCTCCAAAGCCCACCCAGCTGGGTGAGGTCCTGGGTCACGTTGCTGATCACGATGGTGCCAATGGCCATCAGGATCAGGGCCATCGGCAGCGGATAAACGAGCAGCAGGTGATCGGCCACCGCTGTGCCACCCAAACCCACCGCCACAAACAGCAAACCAAGCCAGCTGCTCACCAAGAAGGAGAGGGCTCGCTTTACATCCACCTGAGCCAGCGCGATCAACGAGGCCACCACCGCCGTGGTGCCGCCAACGGCAACCAGCACGGCCTGCACCAGCGGGCTCAGTTCGATGAGGGGCTCCAGGCGCAGCAGCACCCAGGCGCCACCAACCACCACTACCGAGTTGCGCAGCACGGTGGAGGGCAGGGGGCTCTCCATGGCCTCATCCAGCCAGAGGTGCAGAGGAATTTGGGCGCACTTGCCCATGGGGCCGGCGATCAGTGCTAGCAGGATCAACGTGAATCCAGCCGGCAGGGGTTGGCCGTTGTTGGTGAGATCGGCGGCCCATCCCTGCAGGCCATGAAAATTCCAGGTGCCGCTAACCGGCAACAGGGCAATTACCCCCGCTAGCAAGATCAGGTCGCCGATGCGCTTGGTGAGAAAGGCGTCGCGAGCCCCTTTCACCACCAGGGGTTGGTTGTACCAGGTGCCCACGATCAGGTAGGTGCCCAGGGTTAGCAACTCGAGAATTACGTAGCTGAAAAACACCGAATCTGTGAGCACCAGACCACACAGGCCAGCCTCAAAGAAGCTCAGGCAGCCAAAGAAGCGGGGCCAACCCCAGTCCATTTCCATGTAGCCGATGGCGTAGATCTGAACCAGCAGGTGCAAGCCGGTGATCACGGTCATGGCGATCAGTACTGGCTCGGTCACCAGCCCGTCGAAGCCGACCCTTAGACCTGCCGTCTCGAGCCAGGTCCAGCTGAAGCTCACGGGCTTATAGAGGGCCTGGGCCCCAGCGGCGGCATTGGTGTGCAAGGCCGTTAGCGCTAGCAAGCTGTGGCTGAAGGCCACGGCCACCATGGCCAAGTTGAGGTAGCCGCAGGGGCGCGGGCCGGTGCGAGAGATCAACCCCGGCGACCAGGCCAGCGACAAAAGGGCCGCCAGCAAGGGATAGAAAGGAACCAACCAGGCGGTTTGAAGCAGAGCAACAGTCATCGTGTCAACCAGGTAATAGAAATCTCAACAGCTCAGGCATGTGAAAGATGACGAATACGCCTTCGGATCGGTAACGATAGAAACAGACGCATCGGCTTGGGGCGGCAAAAGTAGATCAAATCCAATCGGTGTCAGTAGAAGTGCTTATCAATCGTCGAGATCACTTGGAGTCCCTCTCAGCTCCATACTCCTCCACTCTTTAAAAACTTCTCCACTCTGTAAAAACCATGGCCTGCCCAAAATGCGGCTGCCGCCTACTCACCAAGGTGGGGCGCTCCAAGAAGATGCTGATCTGCAGCGATTGCAGCCACCCACTCGAACCATCATCTGATCAGCTTGCCTCCCAGTGGCGCCAGCTATCCACGTTTATGTTTGTGTTGATGGTGGCTGGAGTGCCTGTGTTCCACACCCTGGTTTCAGGGATGGTCAGCTCCATATCCACACCATCACATACGGAATCTCAAATAGAAAAGATCAATTAGCTGGGTCCACCAGGTTCTTGGCCTTCACTGCCAACTGCCCGGCTGCGTAGCTGCCACAGCCTCAGCAGAGCCAGCAGTGCGCAGATGAGCGCAATCTCCAACACCAGCTTGATCCCTCCGGCCCAGGGGGCCAGCAGACCCTCCAACTGGCCGTAAGCCTGGCCCATCTCCCTGCCCGCCAGGGTGAGCAAGGTGGTCCAGATCAGGCTGCCCGCTGTGGTCCAGGCGAGAAACTTCGCCTGGGGCATCAATTCAATGCCAGCCGGCACAGACACCAGGGTCCGCACCCCTGGGATCAGTCGTCCCCAGAACACCACCGCCGAGCCATGGCGGTTGAACCAGCGGCGGCTATTGGCTAGGTCATCTGGCTGGATGCCCAGCCAGCGGCCCCGGCTAGCCAGCCAGCCAGCGATCCGCTCCTCATTTACCCAGCGGCCAATGCCGTACCAAAACCAGGCACCCAGCACGGTGCCCACCAGTCCGGCCGCCACTGTGGGGAGTAATTGCAGCCGGCCCGCATGCACCAGATAGCCCGCGTAGGGCATCAAAACTTCTGAGGGAATCGGTGGGATGAGGTTTTCCAGCAGCATCACCAAAGCAACCGCTCCGTAACCGAGCAGGGGGTTGGTCTCCACCGCGGCGCTGATCAGGTCTGGCAGCCCGTCGATCAACTGCTGAATCAAAGGGAAAATCCAGGCGCAGAACTGTGATTAGGGTAGGCATCACAAACGCAACAACAGCCTGACCAGCACACCCTGGACCGCTCTTAAGACTTGGCGCCAGCGCCTCACGGTGCCCCAATTCACGCTGGTCACCGGCGCCCTGGTGATCGCCATCGGCACATTGGTGCTGGCCAGCCCCCTTTGCTCCACCGATGACGTGGGGCTATGGCAAGCCCTGTTCACCGTGACCTCGGCAATCACGGTGACTGGCCTTTCGATCATTGATGTGAGCCGCGATCTCACGGCCTTCGGCCAACTGACACTGGCGGGATTGATCATCACCGGCGGCCTTGGCCTAATGGCGATCACCACCTTTTTGCAGGGCTTCGTGCAGGGACATTCGGGTCTGCGCCACAGGCTTGATAGGGGCCGCGCCCTGGATGAATTCGGGGTAGGCGGCATCGGCCCAACCTTCAACAGCATCCTGATCACGGGCTTCTGTGTGATGGGGCTGGGCACGGTGGTGCTCTACGCCTTCGGCTTCACCGACATCGCCAACCCGCTTGAGCGCTTCTGGGCTTCTCTTTTTCACTGCATTAGCGCTTACAACAACGCCGGCTTCGGCCTCTGGGGCGACAACCTGGTGCGCTACCGGGATAACCCGGTGGTGAATGGCGTGATCGCCTCGATGATCGTGGTAGGCGGCATCGGCTGGCGGGTAATCAACGACCTCTGGACCAACCGTGCTCGCCTGCAAGGGCTGCGGCGGCTGAGCCTGCACACCAGGCTGGTGCTGCGCAGCACAGCCTTGTTAATCGTGTTGGGGGCCCTGGGCCTGCTTTTCACCGAACAATTCGCCGCCGGTGGCGTAATCGATAATCTGCAGTGGTGGCAGGATATCCAAGTCACCCTGTTCCAGTCGATCTCGGCGCGCACGGCCGGGTTCAACACCGTGCCGCTCTCGATTCAGACCTTCTCGGATGCGGGCCTGCTGCTGCTGGTCGTGCTGATGTTCATTGGTGCCAGCCCAGGCGGCACCGGCGGCGGCATCAAAACCACCACCTTTGCCACCTTGATGGGAGCTACTCGCTCCACCCTGCAGGGGAGGGAAGAGGTGGTGATTCACCGGCGTCAGATTCCCGACACTGTTGTGCTGCGAGCCGTGGGGGTCACCCTGGCATCAGCAATCTTCGTGATTCTGATGGCCCTGCTGCTGGGGATTGGCCCCACCACATCCGGGGAGCCCACCCGCACCAGCTTCAACTTCCTCGAAAAGCTGTTCACCTGCATGTCTGCCTTCGGCACCGTGGGCCTGGATCTGGGCGTGACCGCCCAACTCAACCGCTGGGGCCAGCTTGTGCTCATGGTGGGAATGTTTGTCGGCAGACTGGGCATCCTGCTACTGCTCTCAGCGATCTACGGCAACCGGCCCCAACCCCGCGTGGGCTACCCCCGCGAAGAGATCTACATCTGAATTCCCTAAACAGGCTCACTCCATGACGAACTGGTGGCATTGGAATCCGTCTGAAGGCGCCATCAAAGGTGGCTTCGCTGTAATCGGAGTGGGGCGATTTGGCTCCGCCGTGTGTAGCGAACTGATCAAGGCCGGGGCTGAAGTGCTGGCGATCGATGCCAGCCAGCGGGCCATAGATGAGCTGCGTCAAATCGACCCCGCCATCGAGGCGCGGGTGGTGGACTGCACCGACGAGGAAGCCCTGCGGGCCGCTGGCGTACTCGACATGACCACCGTGGTGGTGGCCATGAGTGAGCCGATCGAGGCCAGTGTGACGGCCACTTTGATTGTTAAAGACAGCCCCGGCAGCAAGGTGACGCAGGTGATCGCCCGGGCCACCAGTGATCTGCACATGAAAATGCTGCAGCGGGTGGGCGCCGATCGGGTGGTTTTTCCTTCAAAGATGCAGGGCCACCGCCTAGGCATGGAACTGGTGCGGCCCAACCTGCTGGAGCGGCTGCGCCTCGACGACCGCAACAGCATCGAGGAGATCCGGGTGCCCCAGGCCTTCATCGGCCAGTCGCTGCGGGAGATCAACCTGCGCAAGAACTACAACGTGAGCGTGCTGGCCGCCGGACCTGACAACCAGCTCACGGTGAACCCCCCCGCCTCCCACGTGCTCGAGGCGGGCGAGCTGCTGGTGGTGATGGGCGCCAGCGAAGCCCTTGCCAAACTGCCAGGCAGCTGAGATGCGCTGGCGCGGCCCAAACCAGTCCCCACTTAAACCCCCTATCCCGATCAGGGTACCGTGGTTTAAGGTCTCTATGTTCGAGGGATATTTGTGGCCGACCTTCTGCAGGCCTCACTCCAGCCCGGGGCTCTCATCACCCTGGTGGTGCTGGCTCTCTCAATCGTGCTGTTTGTGTGGGGAGTGATCCCCCCAGAAGTCACGGGCCTGCTAGCGGTAGGTCTGCTGATGGCCACTGGGGTACTCAAACCGGGAGAAGCCCTCCAGGGCTTCGGCAGCCCGGCCCTGCTTACGGTGATGGCCCTGTTTGCGATTTCAGCGGGGCTGTTTCGTTCCGGTGCCCTCGATCGCCTGCGCGGCTTGATCGGCTCCGATGCGGTGCGTAGCCCCAAGCGCATGATTGTGTTGTTGTCGGCAGTGGTGGGGCCGGTATCGGCCTTTGTGCCCAACACCCCAATCGTGGCCTCGCTACTGCCGGTAGTGGAGGGCTGGTGCCACCGCCGCCGCATATCTCCCTCCAAGGTGCTGCTGCCCCTTTCGTTTGCCACGGTGCTGGGTGGCACCCTCACCCTGCTGGGCAGCTCTGTGAACCTGCTGGCCAGCGAAGTCAGCGAAAAGCTCGGCTATGGCGCCTTCGGCCTGTTCAGCTTCACAAAAATCGGCATCGGCGTCTGGCTCGTGGGCAGCCTGGTGATGGCCCTGCTATCAGATCGCTTGCTGCCAGATCGCGGCAGCGATGACGATGACCTAGCCCGCGATATAACCAGCAGTGGCTATCTCACCGAGGTGATGATTCCAGCCAGCTCGGAATTGATCGGCCAGTCGTTGCATGGCAGCCGGCTGCAACGACGCTTCGATGTCGATGTGCTCGAACTGCATCGGGGCCCAGAACGTTTCACCCCACCCCTCGCCGACCGCCCCCTGCAGCAGGGAGACCGGCTGCTGCTGCGCTGCACCCGGGCCGATCTACTGCGCCTTCAGCAGGAGCAAATGGTGGTGCTTGCTCCCACCCCCGACAGCCCAGACACCGCAGATACCATTTCTGGCAGCCAGCGCATGGTGGAGGTGTTGCTGCCTTCCGGATCGAGCCTGGCTGGTGGCTGCCTGCGCGACCTGCGTTTCCGCCAGCGCTACAACGCCACAGTGCTAGCCCTGCGCCGCGGAAACTCCGTGCTTAGGGAGCGCCTTGGCAAGGCGGTGCTGCGCGAGGGCGATGTGCTGCTGCTCCAGGGGCCCAAGGACGCCATTCGCGGTCTTCAAGCCAACAACGATCTGGTGGTGCTGGAACAGCTAGAAGACGACCTGCCCACGGTGAGCCGCAAGCGCCTGGCCCTGGTGATTGCCGTGCTGGCAATCCTGCTGCCGAGCTTGGGACTAATTCCCCTTGTGGCCTCAGTGCTGCTTGGCACCGTGGCGATGGTGGCCACAGGCTGCCTGCGCAGCGGTGAACTGCAGCGCTCAATCCGACTAGATGTAATCCTGCTGCTGGGATCCCTGGGCAGTTTCAGTGTGGCCCTTGAGAAAACAGGCCTGGCCGAAGCCATGGCCAAGGGACTGCTCAGCGGCCTAGATGACTGGCCCATCTACTGGGCAGTCGCGGCAGTGTTCCTGTTCACCACGCTGCTAACCGAGGTGATGAGCAATGCCGCCACAGTAGCCATGGTGATTCCGATCGCCGGCAAACTGGCCATAGGCCTTGGCATTGCGCCGATGGCGCTGATCTTCACCGTGCTGTTTGGGGCCAGCCAGAGCTTTTTAAGCCCGGTTGGTTATCAAACCAACCTGATGGTGTTTGGCCCCGGCCGCTATCGCTTTTTGGATGTGGCCCGCTACGGCTTCCCCCTCACCGTGGTGATGACCCTGCTGGTGCCCCTATTGGTTTGCCGCCAATTTAGGATCTAGGCGCAACTGGATCAAACACTTATTTCACCGCCAGTGGAATTTCTTGCTAATCCACTTCAAAAGCAGCCACAGCAATCCGCAAGCTGCCGCCACCAAAAGGATCCCAACCAGCACGCTGGTAAAGGGTTTGAGAGCAGCTGCAACGCCTGCGTAGCCAGCGCCAAGCGTCTGACCGGCAACAGTTAGCAGCAGTATCCAAATCAGACTGCCTGCCGTAGTCCAAATCAGAAACAAAGGCTGGGGCATCAACTCGATACCTGCCGGTAATGACACCAGCGTGCGGACCCCGGGGATAATCCGCCCCCAAAACACAACCGCTACTCCGTGGCGATTGAACCAGCGGCGGCTGCGGGCCAGGTCCGCAGGCCTCAAGCCAAACCAGCGGCCATGGTTTGCCAACCACTGCTCCAGCTGCTCCTCGTTGATTAGACGGCCGATTCCATACCAAAACCAAGCCCCGAGCACCGTTCCCAACAGGCCAGCCAGCACTACAGGAAACAGCTGCAGCCTTCCCTGCTGGATCAGAAAGCCTGCCAGCGGCATCACCACCTCCGAAGGAATAGGTGGCACCAGGTTTTCCAGCAACATCACCAGGGCAATTGCCCCATATCCCAGAAGCGGGTTAGCATCCACCGCCGCCAGGAGAAGCTGGGGGAGCTTCTCCATCAAGGCGGAAAGATCGGCCATCAATTCATTGCAGCAGGGGTATTAGCCCGGCGGCGGCTCCACCACTGCCGCAAAACCTTCTCAGCCTCGAGGTAGGTGAAGAACAACAGGCTCACCCCAACGCACACCATCAGATCGGCAAAGGCCAGGGGCTCTGTGCCAAAGAAACGGGACAGCCAGGGCACATAAAGCAGCAGCAATTGGAGGCCACTGGTGAACACCACCGCCCAGAGCAGCCAGGGATTACTGAAGGGGTTCACCTGCAACAAGGGGCGATCACTACGAGCCGACAGGGCATGACCCATTTGGGCCAGGCATAAGGTGGTGAACACCATGGTTTTCCAGGGGCCATCAACTCCCTGGGTGCGATATATCCACACCATCATGGCAATCGTCATTAAGCCGAACACCACACCAACTCGCACGATGTAGCGACCAATTCCCCTGGCAAAGATCGATTCACCCGGCCGAGCAGGGTCCCGGTCCATCAGGCCGGCCTCCGCCGGCTCGAGGGCCAGAGCTAGGGCCGGCACCCCGTCTGTAACCAGATTCATCCAGAGGATCTGCAAAGGAGTTAGAGGAACGCCAATCAGACCAATCAGGGGTGCCGCCGAAATCGTGACCAACTCGCCGACATTGCTACCCAAAATGTATTTAACGAAGCGGCGAATATTGGCGTACACCAGTCGCCCTTCCTCCACTGCGCTAACAATCGTGGCGAAGTTGTCATCCAAAAGCACCATGTCGGATGCCTCCTTGCTCACCTCCGTGCCAGTGATGCCCATGGCTACACCGATATGGGCTTGCTTAAGGGCAGGGGCGTCGTTAACCCCATCTCCCGTCATCGCTACCACCTGGCCATTGGCCTGCAGGGCCTTAACGATGCGCAGCTTCTGCTCAGGCGGCACCCGGGCATAGACACTGCAGCGAGCTACCACCGCGCGCAGCTCCTCATCACTGCAAGCTTCCAGTTCACGCCCCAGCACCACCTCACCATCAAGGGTGGTTAGACCAATTTTTGAACCAATGGCCCTGGCGGTGAGCGGGTGATCGCCAGTGATCATCACGGGCCGAATGCCAGCACCGCGGCAGATCGCCACCGCCTCAGTGACCTCGGGCCGTGCCGGATCCAGCTGGGCCATCAGGCCAATCAACACCAAACCAGAGAGGTCTTGGTCCGGACTGGAATGGTGGGGAGAACAGGCAAAGGCCAGCACCCGCAAACCAGAGGCCGCCAGGTCGCGGGCCTGATCGATCCACCACTGGAGCTGATTGGGGCTGAGCGCCACTACCCCGGAACCATCCAGCCAGCTGCTGCAGCTAGCCAGGATCACTTCAGGGGCACCCTTGCTGATCATCAGCTGATGGGAGCCTTCTGCCGCTGCCCCGAGGGGAGCCTGGAGGCTGCCATCCGGGTCATTCACCCATACCGCCATCAACTGACGCTCTGAGCTGAAAGGAATCTCGGCCTTGCGGGCATAGCGCTGCCTGAGCTCGAAATCGTCGAAACCAGCCTTACCAGCCACCACGGCCAAGGCTCCTTCCGTGGGGTCGCCAAGCACCTCCCAGGCCCCCTCTGCTCCTTGACGCAACTCGGCATCACTGCAGAGCACGCCCGCCTGCAGCAGCAGATTCTGCAAACCAGGATGGGCCCCGGCCAAGGCACCCTCCGGTGTTGCCAGGGGCGAGGTCGTGAATTCGCCGGTGGGTTCGTAGCCCTGGCCACCCACCAGCACCGACTGATTACCGAAGCGCAGCTCCTGAACAACCTGGCGATTTTGGGTAAGGGTGCCGGTTTTGTCGGAGCAGATCACGGTGACAGAACCCAAAGCCTCCACCGCCGGCAAGCGCCGAATCAGGGCAGCACGCTGCACCATGCGCTGGGTACCGATCGCCAGGGTGACGGTGATAACTGCCGGCAAGCCCTCCGGCACAATCGCCACCGCCATCGACAGGGAAACTTCGAGCAGGTCGAACGGGTCTTGACCCAGCAGCAACCCAAGGCCCACAACAACTGCCACCAGGGCCAGGGAGGTGCCAACCAGCACCTTGGCCAAGCCATCGAGCCGCTCCTGCAGGGGGGTGGTCTCGCCGCCGGCGCTATTGATCAAGGTGGCTATCTGCCCCAGCTCAGTGGCCATGCCGGTAGAGGTCACTACCGCCACCCCGCGGCCCCGCACCACCTCGGTGCCCTGGAACAGGCAGTTTTGGCGCTCCAGCACAGGCGTGGCAGGCTCCAGCACCAGATCGGCCCGCTTAAACACCGCCTCCGACTCACCAGTGAGGGCGGCTTCTCGCACGCCCAGATCAGCCGTTTCCAGCAGGCGCCCATCAGCCGGCACCCGATCGCCGGCCTCAAGGCGAATCAGGTCGCCCGGCACCAGCTCCTCACTCGACAACCTTTGCCACTGGCCGTCGCGGCGCACCTGCACCTGGGGTTGGGACATATCGCGCAGAGCCAGCAGCGCCTTCTGGGCCCGGCTCTCCTGCAGATAGCCCAGCAGCCCATTGAGAGCAACGATCACCACAATCGCGATCGCATCCTTAGGAAACTTCTGCTCCACATAGGCCACTCCGGCGGAAACTGCCGCAACCGCCAGCAACATGATCAACATCACGTTGCTGAACTGGTCCCACAGGATCAACCAGTTGCTGCGACCAGCTGCAAGTTCAAGCCGGTTGGGGCCAGTAGCGGCCAGACGCCGGCTTACCTCCGCCGTGCTCAGCCCAGCATCCCCGCACTGCAGCTCCTGCAGGCAGGTTTGCCCATCGATGGTATGCCAGTTGTGGGGCATGGGAGTTGTCATGAAAGCAGGAGCAGTTGGGGTGGACTAATTAGGGAAGACTCAGCTGATCTGGCTGAGGAACTGCTTACTGCGCTCATGGCGCGGGTTAGTAAAAAACTGCTGCGGCGGCGCCACCTCAACCACCTCGCCATCAGCCATAAGCACCACTCGGCTTGCAACCTTACGCGCAAAGCGCACCTCATGGCTTACCACCACCATGGTCATGCCGTCGCGGGCCAGCTCCTGCATAACTGCCAGCACCTCCTGCACCATCTCGGGATCTAGGGCACTGGTGGGCTCGTCAAACAACATGATGCGGGGCTCCATGCAAAGCGAGCGAGCAATCGCCACCCGCTGCTGCTGACCGCCGGAAAGCTGGCCTGGAAATTTGTGGGCCTGCTCGGCGATCCCAACCCGCTCCAACAACTCCAGGGCCTGGCGCTCCACCTCAGCTTTAGGGCGCTTGCGCACCTTCACCGGCGCCAGGGTGAGGTTGTCGAGCACCGTGAGGTGGGGAAACAAATTGAACTGCTGGAACACCATGCCAACCTCCCGGCGGATCGCATCTATGCGGCGCAAATCGTCGCTGATTTCAATGCCATCCACCACGATTGAGCCCTTCTGAAAATCCTCCATGGCATTGAAGGTGCGCAGGAAGGTGCTCTTACCTGAGCCCGACGGACCCATGATCACGACCACCTCGCCCTGGTGGACGCAAAGATCAACTCCCCGCAGGGCATGGAAGCCGTTGGGATACCACTTCTCGACCCCACGGGCCTCGATCATCAGGGCGGGGGAGCTGATCATGCCTGCGGCGCAGAAGGGGAATGGGGATTAAGACGAGTTTCTAAGGCGCGACTGCCCAGCCCAAGGGCCGCGCAGCAACTCCAAAACAAAATGGCGAGCACTAAGTACACCTCCGCGTTCTTACCAAGAAACATTGGGTTGGCCATCACCGTACGGGCGGTGCCGAGTAGGTCAAGCAGGCCGATCAAGGAGAGCAAGGTGGTGTCTTGCAGCAGGGTGATGAATTGGCCCACCGTGGCTGGCAGAGCAACTCGTAGGGCTTGGGGAAGAACCACATGCACCAGAGCAAGGGGCACCGGCAGGCCCAGGGAACGGGCCGCCTCCAATTGACCCGCTGGCACCGCTACCAAACCTGATCGCACCGCCTCAGCCACATAGGCGGCAGCAAAGAAGGTGAGCACCCAGGCAGCCCGCCAAACCCGATCGGGAGCCAGGCCGCCTGGCAGCAGGAAGCCGAGGATGTTCTGCCCCAGAAACAGCAGGGTAATAAGTGGTGCCCCGCGGATGAACTCGATGTAGATCACCGAGCCCCAGCGCAGCAGCGGCAGCTCGCTGCGGCGACCAAGGGCGAGCAGCACCCCCAGGGGAAAGCACAACAGGATGGCAAAGGTGGCCATCAACACCGTGAGCAGCAAGCCACCCCACTCGGAAGGCGGCACCTGCACCAGCCCCAGGCCGCCACTAATCAGCACCATGCCCACCAGATAAAGCAGGGGCCAGAGCAGGGGAATCAGCCGGCGGCAAGCCTGGGGAATGGCTGGCCCGTAGCGCCCCGCCGCCCAGCGGGCCAGCAGCAACAGACCCGCAATCCCCCACCAACGCGCCTGGATGGCAAGGGTTAGCTGTAGGGCCATGGGCCGCCAGAGGGCGAGCACCCCCAGGATTGCGGCGGCCCAGCGGTCGTTGCGGGGCCAAAGAGCACGAACAGCACCGGAGCCGGGAAAAGCCCTCAACAGACCCCAACTCAGCCCAGTTGCCAGGGCCAGCAAGGTAGTGAGCAGCCATAGGCGCCACTGCTGCTCCACTGGATAGCGACCTACAGCAAACAGGGTGCTGTTGGCACTGAGCACGGCCCATTGGGCCTGGAATAGGGCCCAGCGGAAAAAGCCCAAGGCCGCTGCCAGCAGGGCGGCCAGCAGGGCGATTGAAATCAAGCCATCGAGTCGGCTGCCAAAGAGCTCCTTTTGCAATCTGCGCAAGGGACTCGCTCGCACCACCAGAGGAGCTGTACTTGCCATTTCAGCGTTCTCTCAGCTGCACCAAGCCATTCAGCCCGTTCATCAGGGCAGAAATCACGAGGTCGATCACTAAATAAGAACCCAACAAGATCAACATCACCTCAATGGCACGGCCGGTTTGATTCAGGGTCGTTTCCGAAACTGAATAGAGATCGGTGAAACCGCAGGCCACTGCCAGTGAGGAATTCTTGGCCAGTGAAATGTATTGGCTGTTGAGCCCCGGCACAATTACGCGCAAGGCTTGGGGCAAAACGATTCGCCGCAGGGTCAGCAGGGGCGGAAAACCCAATGAGGTGGCTGCCTCCCACTGTCCCTTGGGCACAGAGGCAATACCGCCGCGCACCACCTCGGCGATAAAGGCAGCGGTATAAACCACCAGCCCGGTGAGCAGGGCCCCAAATTCAACGGTGAAGCGCAGAGGGGCCTGCCAAACCCCATCTACCAATTCGGGGGAGCCTAAAAACAGTCCTGATTTAGCGAGCACTAGCCCCGGCAGTTGCAGAGCGTCACGGCCATTCGGCAAGGCCAAAAAAACTACGAAATACCAAAAGATCAGTTGCAGCAGCAGGGGAATATTGCGAATCACCTCCACATACACCCGAGCCAGTCTGCGCAGCAGCCCATTGCTGCTGAAAGAAGCAGTGCCTATAAGGGTGCCGAGGACAGTCGCACCCACCAAGCCTGCGATCACTACCCGCAGGGTGTTGACCAATCCCGCCAGCATGGCTCGCCAGTAGGGAAGGCTGGCATCAAACGGCAGGATTGTTTCAGCCAGATCAAATCCCGCTGGTTGCCCCAGCCAGCTCCAGCTGAGCAGCAGGCCCCGGGCGGTGAGGTTGAGCAGCAGGTTGGTGAGCAGAAATGCCACCACCACCCCAATTACCAGAGCCACCGCCCCCTGAACAAGCCAGGGTAGGTAGCGGCGGTTGCGCCACCAGGGGGTGACTTCAGATCGGCTCGTCATGGCAGTGTGCCGGCGCTAACGGAACTCACAGGAAGGGAGGCGAATACATCAAGCCCCCTTGACGCCATTGCTGATTCACACCTCGCTCCAGCTTGAGGGGCGATCCCGTGCCCACATTGCGCTCGAACACCTCGCCGTAGTTACCCACAGCCTTCACGGTCCGAACCACGAAATCGGCAGGCAACCCCAGCTGCTTGCCAAGATCGCCCTCCACTCCAAAAAAGCGGCGAAGCTGGGCAAGGTTTTTGTTTGCTTTGGCCTCAGCCACCTTTGCGTCGATGTTGGCGGCAGTGATGCCCATCTCCTCAGCCTGAATGAGGCTGTAAACGACCCAGCGCACGGCATCAGCCCAGGCCGGATCGGCATTAACAGTGGCAGGGTTGAGGGGCTCCTTGCTCAATACATCTGGAAGCAGGATGTGTTCAGAGGGCTTCGGGAAACCGGTTCGCTTTGCTGCTAGCTGGGAGCGATCGGTGGTGACGGCAACGCAGCGGCCCTGCAGGTAGGCCGCGTAGGTCTGATCTCCCGACTGAAATTTGAGTGGGGTGTAGGTGGCATTGAGCTCCCGCATACGGTCGGCCAGGTTGAGTTCTGATGCCGTTCCGGTCTCCACGCAGATCGGCTTGCCGGCAACGTCCTTAAGGGATCGAATGCCGCTGGTGGCGGGCACCATCACGGCCTGGCCATCAAAGAAGGTGGTGGGGGCAAAGGCGAGAGCATTACCGCCAGGCGCATCGCGACTGAGGGTCATGGTGGTGTTGCGGGAAAGTAGGTCAACTTCACCGCTGCTCAGAGCCGCAAAGCGTTCGGTGGCACTGAGGTCGCGGTAAGTGACCTTGGCAGGATCCGATAAAACCGCAGCCGCTGTTGCCTTACAAATGTCTACGTCCAGGCCGCTGTAGCTGCCGTCAGGACTCACAAAACTGAAACCCGGCAGCTTGCCGTCCACACCACAGATCAAGCTACCCCGAGCCTTAATTGCGGCCATTTTCTGGCTTTGAACTCCACCTCCATCACTGGCGCAGCCCACCAGGGCCAGGGACGCGATCAGGGGTACGGCGGCAGTGAACCGGTGAAGCTGGACCATGGATAATTCCGCTGTCGGACCAGTGTTACATCAAGGGTAGGGTGGCGCCATTAATGCTATTGATCAGAGCTATGGCTAACCGTCAACAACGCCTCGAGTGGATATTTGAGCGTTGGCTGTGGCGCTTCCGGCTGATCGCGATTGTGCCGGTGGTGATGAGCCTGCTCAGTGCTGCAGCCGCATACCTTGCCGGCACCTTGGAGGTGCTTGGGGCCCTGAAAGCGCTGCTCAAAGGCTCAGGCGACACCAGTTACGCAATCGCCCTGCAGCTGGGCAAGTTGGTGGGAGGAGTCGACCTTTACTTGATCGGCATCGCCCTGATGATCTTTGGCTACGGGGTGTATGAGCTGCTGATCTCCAACATTGAAGCGGCGCACGAGGACGGCAAAGACGGCGGCAGCGGCCTGCTCGACATTCGCAGCCTCGATGACCTCAAGGAAAAGTTGGTAAAGGTGATCGTAGTGGCGTTGATAGTGTCGGCCTTCAAGGCCATGTTGGTCTTCCCAATCCATAGCACCACCAACCTGCTGGTATTCAGCGGCAGCGTGTTGTTGTTGGCCCTGAGCGCCTGGCTGGTGGCAGGCGGCAAAAAAGCCCGCCACTCCTAGGTGATTGCAAAGAGGGATTCAAGAGGGCTTGCACACCACCGCATGCCAGGAGGCTCATGCGTGCCGTTGATGACGCCAGCGCAGGGTTTGCCACACGAGAAACACAAACACCAGCGGCAGGATTGCCACTAGGGCCACAAATCTGAACTCATCAACTGCTGATGTGACCGTATTAGTAAGCACCTGCTCCACCAGATAAAGGCCGTAGAGACCTACCAAGATTCCACCTTCAAGGCGGCTGATCACGCCATGACTCCAGAAAATCGGCAAGCAAGCCAGGGTGGTGAGCACCATGATTGGGAAATCGCGGTTCACCATCACCGGATCCACCGTGAGGCCCTGGCCACCGGAAGCCACACCGCAAAGCCCAAGGATCACCAGCTGGTTGAGCAGGTTGCTGCCCACCACGTTGCCGATTGCCAGGTCTGCCTTGCCGCGATAAGCAGCCACAAGTGAGGTAACTAATTCCGGCATCGAGGTGCCGGCGGCCACAATCGTGAGGCCAATAACTGTTTGGCTGACGCCCAAGCCCACGGCAGCGGCGGTGGCCCCCTTCACCAAGATCTGGGATCCAACCACGAGCAACACAAGGCCGCCAGCCAATTTGGCCCCAGCTACAGCCGGTGTAGCCCGATCGTTTTCGTCAATATCATCACCTTCATCAGGATTTTCACCGGCAGTGCGCATCTCCCAAACGATGTTGATCACCGTGCCGACCAGCAGGGCCAAACCGGCCTGCCAAGTGAGCCGGCCACCGGAGGCCATGCCCCACACCGCCATCGACACACCAAGCAGCAATGGCACATCGCGGCGTACCAACCGGCTCTTAACTCGCAGCGGCACCACCAGGGCGCTGAGCCCAAGCACAACCAGCACGTTGAAAATGTTGCTGCCAACGATGTTGCTAACGGCGATATCATCGCCGCCTTGAATCGTAGAGATCAAGCTCACGAACAGCTCTGGGGCGCTGGTGCCGAGAGACACCACCGTGAGCCCGATCACGATCTGGGGAATGCCAAACAACAGGGCCACGGCCGTGGACCCACCCACAAACAATTCGCCGCCACCAAATAGCAGCACGATGCCAACGATGATTTCGATGGCGCTGGGCAAAAGGGGCATCGGTGAAGGGCTGCCAAGGAATCGATATGGGGATTCTGTACGGTCACCCGCCGAAAGGGCTCAATCCAGGGGCTGCGACCTACGCTTTGCCTTGATTTCGGGCAGACATTCAGAGTGATTGATCCGGACGCCACAACATCCGCAGCTGGCTCCGGCCAGCCCGACGAGCTCGAAAGTCTCTTTACCTTTCTGGGCCAGATTCAGAAGGATTCTGCCCTGCGCGACCAGCTAAACGAAGTGATAACGGCTCCCGATGTGGTGGCCATAGCCGCCGACCAGGGCTTCAGCTTCCAAGCCTCCACATTGCTGGGACTGTTCGAGCGCTGCAATGAAGCACCTCTGGCGCGCCAGGGGCTGATGGACGAAAAGTTGATTCGTGTCTATCTGCAGCGGCAGCGCCTGCAGTCCCCATGACTGCAACCAAGCTCCAAGATCTGCTTGGTCTCTGGCAGCAGCAGGTCAAGGCCTGGGGTTAGGTATGGAGCCGTTGGCTCTGACCGCTTTGGCTGAGGCCCGAGCCCAGGGCGATTTCAGTGGTCTGCCAAAGGTGGAGTTGATGGCAGACGACGAATTGCCAGGGGCCCGCAGCCATTTTTCAGCAAGCAGCCAAACGGTATTTCTCAACACCCTCTGGCTTGCTGGTTCTGACCAAGACGCCGTACTGCATGAGTTGACGGTGCGCTGGGGCGAGCATCTTGATGTGCTGTTAAACACCTCCGACACCCCTGGAGACGAGGGCAGCCACTTTGCGGCCCTGCTCAGCGCTGGCCGAGCAACTCCTCCCAAGTGAGCGGTTGGGCGCTGGGACGTCCTTGGGGACGGGCGTGAAGCGGGCAGCTGGGATAGCTGGTACGGCTGGAGCGAGATGGGGACGGGGAAACAAGAAACATGGAAAAACGAATCGATATGGATCTCGCACCGAAGGATTGCCATTCCCCTAAGGGGAATTCACACGGAGCAATCGCTAAGCAGAACAATCAAACTGGACTGAGCTGACTTGGCAGACAGATCTGACTTGTCAGACTGATCGGCCTTCCCCAGGAAGCGCAGGGGATGCATGGTGCTTGTTCTGGCCTGCGCAAGCTCTTAGAGCTAGCCGGCTTCTGCCAGACCCCTCAACCATAACCCGAAAGCAGGTACCCCTTCGCTTGAGCGATTCAAATAATGGGTTTGAGCAACAAAGCACCCACGAACAGGGCCGTATAGATGCTGAGCAGCAGCAAACCCTGGTACCAGGTCAGGGAATCCCCTTCCGTGACCCAGTGCACTGCAAAGGCGGTGGCCCCAAGGCAGGCCAGGGCCTGGGGCGGGAAGGTGAGGTGCAAGAAACGCCCCATCAGCGGTCCGAGCAGCACCAGAACGGGCAATACGAACAACATCAACTGGACGCTGGATTCGACGGTGCTGGCCATCGCCAGGGCCATGCGACCTCTACTGGCCGCCCGAAAGGCGACCAGAGCTTCTGGAATTGCCGAAAACAACGGCAACAACAACATGCCCACAAATAGGGGGGTGACCGCACTGCCTTTGACCAGATCTTCAAGTCCAGCTACCAAGTGCTCCGAAACCCCGGCAATGGCCAGGGCCACCAAAACCAGCACCCCCATAATTGCCAGAAGGGACCCCTGGGACTCGCTAGTAGCACTTGCTTCTGCCAGCTCCCGCTCAACAGTAAAGAGCCCCCGATGGGTACCCAGTTGATATAGGTAGGAAAGCAGATAAGCCACCATCACAATCACCGCCACAATCAGGGAGTAGACGGCAAATAGATCAAATGTGTTGCTGCCCTCGGTGATCGGGTGCATCGAGTCCCAGAAGAAGATCGAGGGGACCGACATCAAAATCACGCTTATCAGCAACTGGCGGGTGCTCAGGCCACGACTGTGGCGATTGAGATCCACCACCAACTCACGCCGGCCAGCCACGATCGTGCTGACACCGAGCACCAACAGGCTGTTGGTGATGACGGCACCAGCGATGCTCAACACCACCAGGTCGTAGAGGCCGCTTTTCAAGGCCGTCAAGGCGATTACCAGCTCAAGCAAATTGCCCAGGGTGACGTTCAACAGCCCTCCCAACCGCTCACCAACGCGGTGCACAAGGCGATCGACCAGCTCAGCTGTGATCTGGGCCAGAGGGATCAGGGCGAGGCCGCAAAGCAGGAAATAGGGGAGCTTGAAAGGGCCCGCAGCCTCAGGCGGCACCACAATCGCCACAGCGCTCACCAGCAGCAGCAGCTTCCAGCGACCACTTAAAACCTCTCGAATCAGCACCAAGCAAGTCCAACCAAAACCAATGGGGGCAGGGGGACTTGAACCCCCACAACGTTGCCGTCTGCGGATTTTAAGTCCGCTGCCGTGTCAATAGTAGCAGTTATTCTGAGATTGAGTTGCCTAACAATTTGCCTAGCAAGCGTTCCAAAAATCCAATGCGGACCACAGGAGCCCTAGATGGCTTGAACAGAGCTGGGGCATGCGCGCTCCAGTCCATCAAAATGGTGATGGCCAAGAAAAAGCCAAGCGAAGACACCTGCAGCGCATCAAAATCGTTACAAAGCCCTTGCTGCTTCGAGAGCAATCGGCCTAGCAGCGAGTCCATACACAATGGAAAACTTCTCGATACCTCCTCAAATGGCTGATCACGAAGGACGCAAGCTCAGCGTTCGGGAAATGATCAATGCTCACCTGTTCCCTCTCCTGGCCTTGGTCGCCACAGCGAGCTCAGTCTCGATTGCCTTGTCGCTTGGCCCAATTGCTGGCCAGTCCTACCGGTGGAACTAGTGCTACGACGCTGGGCTGGCATGGCTGGAGCGAACCAGTCCCAGAATCAAGGGCGGTGATCGCACAGCCATTGCGGCCAATTTCTGCAATGGAGGCCTGCCCAACAAACCTGCGCGGTAGAGACACAGCGGGTGCTAGTACTTCAGAACTACCACCTTGTTGGATGAGCAAGCAAGCGTGGATCCAGGACCCCAAGTCCGTCAACACCATGCGGTTCCACTTCGATCCCAAGAGCTGGAGCGCATACCCGATGTACTTCGTCGATTCAGGCCGGCCGCTGCCTGGCGCACCACCGCTGCTCAAGACCCGCAGTCACATGCGCCGTAACGACGCCAGGGAGCTGTGGAGGAAACTCCAGCGGCAGGGCTAGATGCGAGTTGCTCCCCAATGGGTCGCAGAGGTTGATCATTAGTTGTGTTGTCTAGGAACTGGGTCGGTTGGTGAGCCCTTCGCCATCGAGGTCCTTATTCATCTCTCACCGTTGAGTCACGCGCTCAGCAGTTTGTGGCAGCCCTGACCATTGAGCCGCTCTGCAGGCACGCCTGACAGTCTCCCCGTGGGGTCCTGCGCCTTGGTGATGTCCTCAGCGAGGGCAAGGCCCTGTCGCCATCTCCTGGTTCAAACGCGTCCTTGCTTGACGTTTCGCGCAACTCTTGCCATAAAACGCCCGGGAAGCGGATCAGTTCAACCGAGTCCTGTGGAGGGGGGTGTAATGCACCCCTTCACTCCTACCCTCTGAGCCACGCCCGCAGCAGCTTGTGACGGTCCTGGCCGACGAGTAGCTCAGCCGGCACTGCCGACAGCCGCCCCTACGGATGCTGTGCTCGGGCGATGTCCTCGGCGTGGGCAGCGTCCAGCTCCTGCACCATCTCGATGCCGCAGCCTGCACAGTCAGCAAAGAACACCGCGAACTTGGGCATGGCTAGATGGGCCGGGAGCTTGGCGCGAATCGATTGGAACGCTAGCCGCACCAGCGAAATCTCATCAATTTCTCCGCCCCACTAGCGGCAAGCATTGGTAGGCTGAAGAGCTAGCCAGGAAATTTTAGATGCTCGAAACAAGAAGCGAACCTCAGATTTCAGGCGATACCGACATGGCGAACCTGCCATCGCCTGACTATTCGTTACCCGAACAGCAGCAGACCAACCGGATCGATCTCACCGATGAGTACGGCACGCTGATCGGCTATCGCCGTATCAGTACCGGCGAGTTCGATCAGTGGATCGAGAATTTCGACCTCAATGATCGGCGGACCAGTTGGCTATACACCAATAGCGACGGCTACCAGCAGAACGGGAGCTGCACCGACCTTCTCGATGACAGCGGCGAGAGCATCGGCGAGCGCTCGCGGACCGTGTTCCTCTCGCCCGGCGGGTACGAGGAGGAAGCGATCGAGATCTACGACTCGGCCGGCAACCTGCTGAGCAGCACCCACAGCACTAGCGACGGCTTCCGCAGCAGCTTGCTGCGCACGCCAGGAACGGAGGCCCCCCACCCCAGCGGCCTCGCGGTGGCCTACGGGGTCAGCAGCGAGCAATACAGCAACGACGAGCTGCAACATTCCTCAACCGAGGTCTACAGCATCGAGGACTGGTTGCTGGAGAGCGTCTGCACCAGCGTGGATGGCAGCCTCATTAATTACACACTTATCGGCCTTAGGGCCGATGACGGCAGCATCAGCGGCTACGAAGGTCTCTGGGAGTTCACCGACGCCGACGGATCAATGACTACTCAGTCGGATTTCTACGACGCCATGCTCCTGCCAGTCGTGACGGACGAGACAAGAGGCGGCGCTGGCTCTAGCAGCGATCCGGAAACTGGCAAACCAGCCTATTTCAATATAGAGCAGAACTTCGAGGTTAGGCGTGACGACGGTGAGCCGCCGATCGTGGAGGAACCTGTCATGCAGATCACCGACTCGCCCCTTGTGGGAACCCCACCGGGGATCACGATGGGGCAAACCGCTGTCAGCGACACCAAGAATCTCGACCTGAAGCAGCGCCGGCATCATGGCGCGCGCCATGCCGAACTCACCGGGGAAGGCGATCTCAACCTCAACGGCAACCGCTTGGACAACGTGCTCATCGGCAACGCCGGCGACAACCGCATCGCAGGCGGCCGGGGCATCGATGAATGCAGAGGTGGGGCAGGGATCGATGGGTTCGTTCTCATTTCCAAACGTGGATCCCACGACTGGCTAACGGACTTCAACCCTGAGGAGGATGATCTTCTGCTGCGAGGCAAAGGCATGCGCAGATTGTTCAAGGGCGGGGAGTTGCGTGAGGGGGTAGTCGGCGACATGCTGATCTGGGACGAAGGCAATAAGACACTGCTATTTGATCCTGACGGCAGCTCCGGGACGCGCGACCCTATTCCGCTGGCGATCATCCCCGGCCTCGAAGTTCATGCGGTGACGGGGGATCTGTTCATACCCGGCTGAGGCCCGGGGGCTGGCGTTGTCGTCTAAGCACGAAGAGTGACAAATGCCATGAGGAGCTACGGGATCTGCCGTGACGACGGCATCAGTGACGGCATAGCCGGTCAGGTTTTCGACAGCTACGACGCGGCCTATGCGGTGGTTGAGCGTTACTACGCCGATATGTGCTGCTCAGAAGACGGTGAGTACTACCGGATAGTGGTTGCGAGCGAGGAGCTCCTTGGCGCCCCTCACCTAACCCCTCCCCCCTGAGCCACGCCGTAAGCAGCTGGTGACGGTCCTAGCCCCTCAGCCGGCACTGCTAACAGCCGCCCCGTGGGGTGTTGGGCGCGGGCTATGTCCTGGGCATGGGCAGCGTCGAGGGCCTGCACCATCTCGATGCCGAAGCCGTCACCGTCGGCGAAAAACACGGCGAACTGAGGGCATCAGCAGGACAGCGGTTCACCCAGTGGTAGCCGAGTAGCAGGCTCGCCCGCCGCCGCGTAGGCATTTCACGCTCTGCGTCATTTAATTGGGATCGCTCTAACCGTCTGCATGACTCCCCACTGGCTGAAGCTGCGCTGGCCGGTCACAGCACTAGCGCTCGGCGGTATGGCACTCGCCGGTTTGGAGCGCCTCAGCAAACATCCAATCCAGGTGAAGCTGGAGCACAGCTTTACGGAGCCGTTGCAACTCAGCGGCAAGGTCAAGGGGGAGCTGAACATGCCAAGGGCGGTTCAGATTGAACACACCCGCAGCCTGGCGGTGAAAGTGGTTGAGCATGCTCCGATCAATCTGAGCATGACCAACAGAACGCCGGTGGAGGTGCAGGTAAGCAATGCCCAGCCGATCCAGGTCAAGGTGGATGAGAGCAAACCGATCCAGGTGGACATGGATCCCGAGGCGCCAGTGAAGGTAAAAGTTGGGTTTTGAGATCTGACGAGGGCCGTCATTGTCGACAGCCGCCCCGTCTGGTGCTGCGCTCGGTTGATGTCTTTGCTGGCATGCAGATGCTGGCTAATCGTTGCCACCTGCCCCCCACCCTCGGACGCCCCCGCTCCAACGTCAGTGTGGCCGTTGGAATGGGAAAGCAGGGCTCTGTAACAGATCCCTGCAGTTTCTAATGCTGCTGGAGCGATTCGCTAGCAAAGAAACGACTCAAATCGCTGGGTGATCCAGCTTGCCGATGAAGCGTTGGTACGCACTTGGGATTTCAGTGTTGTTGGTGGGGGGCCTAGCTACACCCTCGCTGGTGGAGGCCCGCGGTGGCAGCGGGGGCGGGGGCGGTGGTTTTCGTGGCGGTGGCGGTGGTGGGGGTGGTTCCTACCGCTTCAGTGCTCCACCTATGGAAGCTGCACCCCGGATTGATTCGGCCCCTGTGGAACGCGCGGCCCCAGACGTTGATCGTGAAACCCAAGGTTCCGCTGGTAGCTGGGCCGATCGACCAGCCGACCGAAACCTCGATCAAGGCTATCGCGGCAGTAGTCACCTTTACGGCGCAGGTAGCCGGAGCTCGTGGACGGGGCACAACATCTCACCCGATCAATTCAACCGCTTCAACAAAGGTGGCTGGAATAATGATCGGATTGGCAATCAATTCGATAACGATCGCTTTAATCGCCAAGTGAATCTGGAGAACAACTTTTACAACCGTAACTATGGAGATTGGAACAGGAGTTGGGGAGATGACGGCTATTGGGGCAGTCGCCCTTGGGGGTATGGCTGGTATAACTGGGGGCCGGATTCCTGGGATTGGTGGGGCGGCTCCTCTGCTGGTTGGGGGCTGGCAGCTCTGGCGGGGGCAGAGGTCATCACCGATCTGGTGAATACGGCTTCCGAACAGCAATCCCCGGTGATTGATGTGCCTGATAGCGAGTACCAGCTCAACTACGCCACGGTGGATTCAGTGGGCTCCGGCGGTACCGACTTCAGCTATGCGGTGGCTGGCAGTCCGCCAGTGAAGGGTGCGGCCAACTGCCAGCAGGGCCTGCTGGATGGTCAGGTACCGAGCACCGCTTCCCAGGCCCAGCTGCTCAATGCAGCATGCCAAGTGGCCTACGGCCCCGATCCCAAGGGCACTCCCCTGCCGGAGAGCTTGGCGGGCCGACTTCCGGGTTGGATGCGGGATCTTTTCGTTCTAGCTCTTGGTGGTGGGGTCGCTGTGGCCGGCTGGCAACTTCTGGAACGCCGGCGCAACTCATCAGCCAAGACTGATGGGCATCACGCTCCGGTCACATGGAGTTGATGCTTGGATCGGTTGAAACTTCCGAGCTTAATTATTCCCCATTTTTTTATCCACATTATTTGAATCCTAGTAATGATGCTGCACCGTTTTTTGACTTTAAGCTTCAGTGCTGGACTGATTTTGTCGACTGCTCTGCTTCCTCTCACAGCTGAGGCCCGCGGTGGCGGTGGTGGTTTCGGCGGCGGCGGCGGCGGACGTGCCGGTGGCTGGGGCGGCGCCGGGGCTGGTGGTCGCA
>NZ_JAGQDB010000070.1:0-12298 GCF_024346495.1 Cyanobium sp. A1C-AMD
AATCGACCCAAGACCAGCTACGTTTGCCACGGCTGCATGAATGGCAGCAGAGACGTCATCTTTCCTGACAGCTACCGGGTCATCCAGGCGCTGGTCAGGAGCTGCTGCCAAGCGAGCTTGTTGTTGTTCCCACTTCTTCCCGCTTATCCCCTCTGCACCCCGCTGCCGCAGCGGTTGCGTTGCCGTTCCTGCTTGCGTTGCAGCCGCTCGGTGATGCCGAGCTCAGCGCCTTTCCAGAGCCGATTGATTTCAGAGGTGAAGTGCCCTGCGAGCATGGGGGAGTCGAACACCAGCAGGGTTTCGTCGTTCTGGTGGGCGGCTGATGGGCTCCAGTTGAAGGAGCCGGTGATCACGGTGCGGTTGTCGATCACAGCCAGCTTGTGGTGCAGTTTGTCGCCGCTGGCCAGGCGTGGTGTGCCGACACTCTCGAGGGGGCGCTGCCAGGGGCGGTTCGCTGCCTCCACGCCGCAGCGGTGATCGGGCAGCTGGGTGCCGAGTAGGTCGAGCACCTCACTGAAGGCCCGGTTCGCGAAGCCGGGATCGGCCAGCAGCCGGATCCGCACCCCCTGCCCCGGCAGGCGGGCCATGGCATCGGCCAGCCGCTGCTCCGACAGCACGAACAGGGCCATGTCCAGGTGTTTGCGGCTGCCCGAGAGCAGCTCCTCCAGCAGCCGTAGCCCCTGGTGGGGATCGCTGCGACGATGGGGGGCGAACAGCACCGTCACCGGCGTTGCCCCCACCAGCAGCTTTTGGGGAGCTCCGCCGCCCTTGCCTAGCCCAAAGCGGCTGTCGGGCTGGCCGCCGGGGCCGTCGCCCCACATCCGCTCAAACTCGGCCACAAAGGAGTTGGCGAGTTCACGGCTGCGCAGACGCAGTAGGTGATTGACGTTGCCGCGGCTGCGGTCTGCCCCCGGATCGCCGTGGATGCAGGAGGGGGTGAAATTGGCTGAGCCGGTCACCACCACCGCCCTGTCCACCACCATGAATTTGTGGTGCATGAGGCCACTGCCGGCGCTGCCATCGGCGGTGTCGTCGATCAGGGGCACGCCGGCCCGCTGCAGGATCGCCACAGCGTCCCCCCAACCGAGGGCCTTGAGCTGCTCATGGCGGGTGCGCTGGTGTGGGGCCAGATCGGCCGGATGTTCTTCGCTCCAGGGGCTGCTGTAGGTGTTTTCCAGCACCACCTTCACCGTCAGCCCCTCGCGGTGCTTAGCCGCCAGCGCTTCGGCCAGCTTCGGCAGCGACAGCTCCTGAACCGCTACCAGGATTTCCTGCCGCGCCGACTGAATACTGGCCAGCACGAAAGCCTCGAGATCGTCGCCCTGACGCCATTGACCGTTGATCGGGCTGCGGTAGCGGCTGGTTTCGGAGTGGTTGAAGGCCAGCTCGATGCCCCTGGGGACGGGCTTGGGCCGGGCTGACTGGCCAAGTAGCTGGGCGTCTGCACTGCAGCCAGCTAAAGCCAAGGCCACAAGGCTTGCCCAGGCGAAGGGGTGGCGCGGCGAAAGGTTGGCCATGGCAGCACTGGGCGGTTGAACCCAGGGTTCCCACATGGGACCTAGCTGAGGCTTTATCTAGTGGTGGCCGGGCATCTCGGCGGTGCGCAGCATCACCACAAACCAAGCAGTACCAATCAACACGGCGCTAAGCATGGCTGCTGGCAGGCCGAAGCGCATCAACACAACCGGCACAATCAGCGGAAATGCCAGTGCTCCTGCCATCGGCGTGAGGGCTACGGCAGAGCGCTTCAGTGCCAAGACTCGATTTAGAACCATTCGCTTACGGCCTTTTCGGCTGGGTTGCTGTTGTCTTCAGGGGTAGAGCGGCTGAATTCAAGGGTGATGTTGCGCTTCTGCTCGCCATCGGCGGCGACCGCCTCGATCGGATAAAGCTGCTGACCATCGCGGAAGGGCACTTGCACTCGGAAGGTGCCATCGGCGGAAAGGGGCACCTCCTCACCGCCAATGGTGAGGCGGGCAGAGGGATCGGTTGCCCCATACACAATCAGCTCAGCATCAGCCACAAGCCAGAACGAGCGTTGACGGGAAGCGACCCCGCCGATGCCGGAGGCGTTGCGGCCACTGGCCCATATGCCGGCACCAGAGGTGTTGAGTTCACTGGTGTCTAGCCCGGCTGCCTGTAGCTCATGGAAAGCCTCAGAACCCCTGCCAAGACTGCGCCAGCGGGCTGTGGCCGTTTGATAAAGGCGTTCGTGCAGTCCTGCATCGGCTGGCTCCACCGGCGTCGGCAGGATGGCTGGAGCCGTTTCCAACGAAAAGGGCACGAACTGATCGAGTATTTGCTCGCTGGGGTGCTGGGCCGGTACCCGTGCCACTGAAGAGAAGGCCAGAGATATCCAGCCGCCGCCGCCTTTGCGGTAGCCGAGTTCCACCCGGTAATCCCGATCGCACAGGGGTACGGGTAGATACCACTCGGTGGCATGGCTGTCGACCACCACTTCCTGCAGGGTGTGGGGGTGGGCTGAACCGCCCGGCAGGCCAGTTACGTCGGCGACGCGCAGGCAAAGCTGGGAGGCACCAGTTGCCAGGGCTGAGGCCCGATCGCTTTGGGAGATATCCCAGAACACGTAGGCCCACTGGGGATCGCGGGGCAGAAATACGACGCTGGTATTTGCTGCGCTGGGGCGGGGAGCTGGGGGTAGCTCTGCTTCGATTGCCTTGAGACTGATAGGCGTGTCCTCCTCCTCCTGGCGATCATTGATGGCGGCTAGGAGTTCATCCTTGGACTTACGGCTGTACAAGCCCACCCCAAGGTCGCTAGCGACCTGGCGAAGCTGACGCAGGGTCATGCGTGCCAATGCGGTGAATGCCTGAGTCACAGCAACAGATTTCTTTTGGGATCAGTGTGGACGAGTTTCTCCTGGCTCGGGTAGCTCGATCTAGAGCCGTCAGTAGATGCTGACGGCCTGGGTGCTGATGGCCCATAAAAAAGGGCGGCCTTTTGACCGCCCGGGGATTTAGTTGGGGACTGGCTTCAGCGGCCGATGCTGCGGTAAGGAACCTTGGACAGATAGTCCATGCTGACGCTGCCCGATGCACCGCCTTGGCTGCGCATGGCAGGCAGATTGCGTACCCAGGGGAGGTAGTCCTCGGGGAAGCCGCCACGGCGCTGACGGGAGCGAGCTGGGATCGTTTTGGCGGTGCCGGTGTACACAACTTGGGGGAAGCCCAAGATGCCGCGGTAATAGGCCTCGTATCGCGGAGTGGTGATGTTGAAGGGGGTTTCGCCCAGATCCCGGGAGCCCACCACGCGGTTGCGGTGGAAGGGAACGGTGTCGTAACCGAAGGCATCCAGGTATTCCTGGCCGTTGAGGATGTCGTCAACCATGCCCTTGACCCCGCGGGTCATCAGCACGGCCGCCCAGGCGATCTCCTCAGACCGGCCGTGGGTGGGGCGACCCAGAAGCTTTTCCACCAAGTGGCGCACCACTCGGTAGTTGCTGTTCAGGTTGTAGAAGCTGCGGGTGAAGGTGTCTGAGAGACACAGGGAGCGAATGAAATCCCGCACACTCATTTGGCCATCTCGCAGCTGGCTCTCCAGTGTCAAGTTGCGGTCGACCTTGAAGGCATAAAAGAAAATCTGTCGATAACACGACTCAATGACCAGATTTAGGTCTTTGGGATCCATTGCCCTGTCCATGGACATGGCTTTGGGGTCCTCATCCGAACCCACCCGAAGCGGGTCAACCCGCGAGTTTTGGGTAGTGGGCGCGTATTTCAGGAGGGGCAGGGCCACACAACTTCATCATCCGTCGTTGCTGATCGTAGAAGTGCAGCCGCGGTCGGCTTCGGCTGGCCGAGACAGGGCTCACAGTCCGTAACGTTCGTCACCATCCCAGGGGAGACAGGGGCTGCTCGGAAACGGGCTCTTGGGCCGTAGTTGTGGCCCCAGGCTGCGGGCTGTCGAGCAGCCGTGTTTCGACGCAGAAGGACGCCGTATTGGAGAGGCCCTCCACCGTGCTGGTGCGCAGGCGCACGTTGGGGCCGGCAAAGCTGAATCGCTCCAGGCTGGCCATGGTTTCGTAGCCGGTGGTGAGCAGTAGCCCATCGCGCTCGTCCATGGCGAAATGGCCTGCAACAGGGGCGGTTTCGGCGTAGCCGCGGTCGCGCAGCAGCAGGCCGGACCGGCCGATCTCATCGGTGGGGATTAAGCCGAAAACGCTCTCCCCTTCGTGGGCTTCTCCGGCCTTGTCCCACGCCATTGAGGCGTTCCAGGTCACCCGGCAGCCCCCAACGAGGCCGGCGGGATCTTCGCCGTGGAGCTCGGCGATGGCGATCAGGCGGGGGTCGTCTGCGGCGATCTCCACCACCTCAATGAAGGAGCCTCCCGCCTCAGCTCGCCGGTGCAGCAGGTGATGGCTGCTGCGCTGGGAGCGCCAGCGACCGCAGCTAAGGCGGAAAAAGCTGAGGGCGTCGGCGATCGCATCGGATTGGATTTCGCTCACTGGCGTGATGTGGCTGTGAATGTGGCTGGGGCTGCGGCGATGATCGCAAGCCGCGGCGATTAGGTCGCCCAGTTGTAGGGCCAATGGTGCCCGGCCCAGGGTGGTGGCCAGTTGCTGCAGCTGCCTGCCCGCCGCCTCTAATTGCTCCACCAGAACTGCCTGGAAGCAGGGGGCGTCGGCGAGCGCGGGCTGCTGGCTGGCCCAGGCGCAAATCGCGTCATGGCCTGGGAGTGCCCCCGCGGGCTGGTGGGTGGCAACCGCCTGCAGGCTGCGCAGGCTGTGGGCCAGGAGGCGCAGATGGTGCCGCTCCAAGGCAGGCAGGAGGGTGGCCTCCAGCTCCGCTAGTTCCGCTGCTGAAAGCGGACTTTGGGCCTGGGGTGGCGGCGCTTCAGTCGTCACGGCAGGGCGTCAGGCGAAAGCCGCAAGAGTGACCCTTCTCCAAGCGCCATTGCACCCGATCCACCTGGCAGTCGGGAAAGGTGTGGCGAATTAGCTGCAGCTCCTGGTCGCAGATGCAGGGGAATTGCTCGGCAATGCGCATCACGGAACAGTGAAATTCACTGAGCATCCAGGCTTGAGGGTTGCCGGCATCCTTGGAACATTCCGCCAGGTACCCCTCTTGCCGGCGTAAATCCACTAGTTGCTCCAGCCTCTCTTGAAGCGAGCCAGCGCCGATGCGGTGGCGGTAAGCGTCAGCCTGCTGAAGGGCTTGTTGTTCTAGGAGTCCCTGCAGGGTTTCAGGGGGCAGGTTGCCAGCCAGAGATTGCAGCAGACCGAGGGCGAAATGGTCGCTGCCATCGGGAAATTTCCCCTGCCCCTTGGCGGTAAGGCGCCAATAATTACTGGGCCTGCCCGGACCCTCAGCCGAAGGACTTGCTTCGACCAGGCCATCGTCTTCTAGGCCCCGCAAATGGCGACGCACAACCTGCACCGACATCGCCAGGTGTGCGGCTAGGGCGCTCGCGGTGGCCTCTCCATGCCTAACCAGCAAGGTGAGGACCGTATCCCGGGTGGATGCCGGATCGGCGTGCTGGTGAATGATTTCGGGAATGGCGCTCACGGCAAAGGCCGGTTGAGACAACGATGCCACGACTGGCGGGAGGTTGGGGATTGGTCCCCGCTGGCGGCCTTGGTGTCTTAAGCTCAATCCCTAACGAAACACATCGGTTTCGTAATGGTCTGCCGGCAAATCCTATTGCTGGCTGCCGATGGCACCGGATTCCGAGGTGCTGTTTGACTACCGCCTTCTGATCACCTTCCTTTCGAGCCATGTCCGACACTCCGGCCAGTTCGACCGCTGAGAGCCCCGCAGGGAGTTCGCCGGCGCATTCCGACAGCTTGGAGGTGATTCGAAAGTTTGCCGAAACCTATGCGCAGCGCACCGGTACTTACTTTTGTAGTGATCCCGGTGTGACCGCGGTTGTGCTTGCTGGTTTGGCCAAGCACAAAGATGAGCTTGGTGGTGCCCTATGCCCCTGCCGTCATTACGAGGACAAGCAGGCCGAGGTTTCCCAAGCCTTTTGGAACTGCCCTTGCGTGCCCATGAGGGAGCGTAAAGAGTGCCACTGCATGCTGTTTCTCACCGAGGACAATGCTTTCCGCGGTGACCAGCAGACCATTTCTTTTGACGAAGTTAAAGCCCTTACTGCCAGCTGAGTCGGTTTACCTCGATGAGTACTGCAACCGTTGGCGATCTAGTTTCACAGCCGTATAAGCACGGTTTCGTTACTGATATTGAAACTGAAAAGATCGCCAAGGGTCTGAGTGAAGACGTAGTGCGTCTGATCTCCTCGAAGAAAAATGAGCCTGAGTTTTTATTGGCTTTTCGGCTGCGGGCCTACCGCCAATGGCTGCAGATGCAGTCACCAGATTGGGCGGCACTTGGTTACCCACCGATTGATTATCAAAATATCATCTACTACGCAGCTCCTAAGCAGCAGGAGAAAAAAGCCAGTCTTGACGAGGTCGATCCCAAGCTGCTGGAAACATTTGAAAAGCTTGGCATCCCACTTAGTGAGCAGAAGCGCCTCTCCAACGTGGCGGTTGATGCTGTTTTTGACAGTGTCTCAATCGCCACCACGTATCGTGAAAAGCTTGCCGAGCATGGCGTTGTTTTCTGCTCAATCAGCGAGGCTGTAAAGGAGTATCCAGGTTTGGTAGAGAAATATCTTGGCACAGTAGTTCCCAGTAATGACAACTATTTTGCGGCCCTGAATTCTGCGGTTTTCAGCGACGGTTCTTTTGTTTTTATCCCCAAGGGCGTTGCATGCCCAATGGAGCTTTCAACATATTTCCGGATCAATTCCGCCGATACGGGCCAGTTTGAGCGTACTTTGATAATTGCCGAAGAGGGTGCTTCGGTTAGCTATTTGGAGGGGTGCACGGCCCCGATGTTTGATACTAATCAACTCCATGCAGCCGTCGTGGAGTTGGTGGTACTTGATGATGCTTCTATCAAATACTCAACGGTTCAGAACTGGTACGCCGGTGACGAGCATGGCATAGGTGGCATTTATAACTTCGTGACCAAGCGCGGCCAGTGCCGGGGCGACCGCAGCCGAATTAGTTGGACTCAGGTGGAAACTGGATCAGCAATCACTTGGAAGTATCCCAGTTGTGTGCTGCAAGGTGCTGATTCGGTGGGCGAATTTTATTCGGTTGCCCTCACTAATAACTATCAGCAGGCTGATACTGGTACCAAGATGATTCACGTCGGTCCTGGGACCCGCTCAACCATTGTCAGTAAGGGCATTAGCGCTGGTCATTCTTCTAATAGCTATCGCGGCCTTGTCCAAATAGGCCCTAAAGCGGTAGGGGCTAAGAATTACAGCCAGTGCGATTCGATGTTGATTGGCGATCAAGCTGGCGCCAATACCTATCCCTATATCCGCTCTCAGCAACCGGATGCCGCAGTGGAGCACGAGGCAAGCACTTGCCGCATCTCCGCAGACCAACTCTTTTACCTGCAAAGCAGGGGCATTGGTTTTGAAGAGGCGGTTTCGATGATGGTCAGCGGTTTTTGCCGCGACGTATTTAATCAACTGCCCATGGAATTTGCTGCTGAGGCAGACAAATTGCTTGCCCTCAAGCTCGAGGGATCAGTGGGCTGAGCCGCACCGATCTGTTCTATCTGTCCGTTCCCCTTTCCCGCCTTTCCTTACCTGCTGTGATTCGCCCAGACGCCCCGGTATTGCTAGAAATTTCTGACCTGCACGCGCGGGTTGAGGAGCAGCCAATCCTCAAGGGGGTGAACCTCACGATCCGAGCTGGTGAAATTCATGCAGTGATGGGGCGTAATGGCAGTGGCAAAAGCACACTTTCCAAAGTGCTGGCCGGCCATCCCGCCTACACGGTCACAGCCGGGTCTATTTCTTATTTGGGCTCAGATTTACTGGAGCTAGCGCCAGAACAGCGCTCCCGCTTGGGCTTGTTTCTGGGATTTCAATATCCGGTGGAGATTCCGGGGGTTAGCAACCTTGAATTCCTACGGGTGTCCACCAACGCCCGCCGCGCTCAAAGGGGTGAGGAGGAGCTGGACACCTTTGCTTTCGAGGACCTCGTGCGCGAGCGCCTCAAGGTGGTGCAGATGGATCCGGCCTTTTTAGAGCGCAGTGTCAACGAAGGCTTCTCCGGTGGAGAGAAAAAGCGCAACGAGATCTTGCAGATGGCCCTACTTGAGCCCTTGGTGGCGATCCTCGATGAAACCGATTCTGGCCTCGATATCGACGCCCTACGCATCGTGGCTGATGGGGTCAATCAACTCGCGGGCCCGGAAAATGCCACCTTGCTGATCACCCACTACCAGCGCCTACTGGATCTGATCACCCCCGATTACGTCCATGTGATGGCTGCGGGCCGGATCCTGCGCACCGGAGGCAAGGAGCTGGCCTTGGAGCTTGAGCGGACTGGTTACGAATGGGTGGATCAGGAGCTGGCTAGCAGGGGCCAGGAACCTGCGGAGGTGCTGTGATGCCAGCTGCGGTTATGCCAAATACTGCCGATTGGCTCACCCAACTTGCTGGCGCTCCCCTGCCGGGGCGAAGCCAGGAGGAGTGGCGATTCACTGGCCTGGCTGCCCTAGAGGCCTTGGCGCCCGAGCTCTGGAGTGGTGTCGATCCATTCGCCCAACTCAGCTTGCCCGCTGGCATTAGCCGCATCGGAGCTGATCAGGCGCAGGGTTTGCAGCAGCAGGTGCTCAAAGCCACAGGCGGCACCGATGCTTGGTCGGTGCGGCTTAATCAAGGCGCTTCGCCCCGCTGTCTGGCCTTGCGGGTGGCTGGAGCAGCAGATCCGTTGCAATTGCATTTTGACGCCGGCGCGGAGCCGGGTCTGCGGGCACTGCAGCTGGTGCTCGTGCTTGAGGAGGGCGCCAGCCTGGAGCTGCTTATTCAGCACGGCTCCAGTGGCCCCAATGCCACCAGCTTGGTAGCGGTGGCCCAGCTTGGCCGCGGCGCCCAGCTCAATCTGGGGCTCCTCGCGCCTGGCGATGCCCGCGCCAGCTTGCTCAGCCACCTGTCGATCAGCCAAGCCCCCGCCAGCTCCCTTCAGCTCACCACCGCAGTTGGGGGTTGGGCCCTAAGCCGGCTCGAGCCCTGCATCAGCCAGTTGGAGGGAGCAGCTCAGACGCGGCTGCGGGCCCTGCAGCTGGTGGATGGTCAGGAGCTGGCCGACACCCACAGCCAAGTGCGTTTTGAAGGTCCCGATGGGCAGCTCGACCAGCTCCACAAGGTGGTGGCTGATGGGGCCGGACGCAGCGTGTTCAACGGGGCTGTGCGGGTGCCGCGCAGCGCCCAGCAAACCAATGCCGCCCAGCTCAGCCGCAGCCTGTTGCTCTCCGATCGGGCCCGAGTGGATACCAAGCCCGAGCTCGAAATCGTCGCGGACGATGTCAAGTGCGCCCACGGCGCCACCATTAGTCGGCTGCAGCAGAACGAGCTTTTTTATCTGCAGAGCCGGGGTATTGGCGCTGAACAAGCTTCACGGTTGCTGTTGCGGGGCTACTGCGAGGAGGTGTTGCGCGAGCTTCCCGCGGCGGCGGCGGCCCTGAATCCGCTAAAGCTGCTGTTGCGGGAGCATCCATGACCATCAGCACCACCGCTGCAGCAGCCACCACCGCACCTACCACCAGCCTTGAGGTGGTTACGCCCAATCTTGCTGCCCTCACCCGGCCGGATTTCCCCCTGCTGGCCCAAACGGCTTGCCTTGGCCAGCCCCTGATCTACCTCGATTACGCCGCCACCAGCCAGAAGCCCCGTCAGGTATTGGCGGCCCTGCAGCACTACTACGACCACGACAACGCCAACGTGCACCGCGGCGCCCACCAGCTCAGTGCTCGCGCCACTGAAGGCTTTGAGGCAGCCCGCAGCAAAACTGCCACCTTCATCGGTGCGGCCAATGCGCGAGAAATCGTGTTCACCCGCAATGCCAGCGAGGCGATCAACTTGGTGGCTCGCAGCTGGGGCGAGGCCAACCTGGGCCCCGGTGATGAGGTGTTGCTCACGGTGATGGAGCACCACTCCAACCTGGTGCCCTGGCAGCTGCTGGCTGCGCGCACTGGCTGCGTGCTGCGCCATGCGGGCCTCACCGAGAGCGGTGAGCTGGATCTGGAGGATCTGCGCGGCCAGATCAGCGAGCGCACCAAGCTCGTGAGCCTGGTGCAGGTGAGCAACACCCTCGGCTGCCTGAACCCGATTGAGCAAGTGGTGGAGCTGGCCCACGCCGCTGGCGCTCTGGTGCTGGTGGACGCCTGTCAGAGCCTGCCCCATTTGGTGGTGAATGTGGCCCAGCTTGGCTGCGATTTCCTGGTGGGCAGCTCCCATAAGCTTTGCGGCCCCACCGGCATGGGCTTTCTTTGGGCCCGCGAGGCTCTGCTGGAGGCGATGCCACCCTTCCTGGGCGGCGGCGAGATGATCCAGGACGTCTACCTCGATCACAGCAGCTGGGCCGAATTGCCGCACAAATTTGAGGCGGGCACCCCGGCCATCGGCGAGGCGATCGGCATGGGCGCCGCCCTCGACTATCTCAGTGCCATTGGTCTCGAGCGCATCCACGCCTGGGAGCAGCTGCTCACCCGCCAGCTGTTTGCGCGTCTCCAGGCGATCGAGGGGGTACGTATCTTGGGTCCCACCCCCGAGCAGCAACCCGATCGCGGTGCTCTGGCGGCCTTCACGGTGGATGGCCTGCACGCCAACGACATCGCCGCCCTGCTGGATTCAGCCGGCATCTGCATCCGCAGCGGCCACCACTGCACCCAGCCCCTGCACCGCCTCTACGGCATCCCGGGCTCAGCCAGAGCCAGCCTGGGCTTCACAACCACCCCCGAAGAGATCGACCGCTTCGCTGAGGAGCTTGAAGGCACGATCACTTTCCTGCGCGAGCACAGCTAGTTGGCTGTGGGCACCGCCACCCCTGCGGCTGGCAATTCGCCCATGGCCGTGGTGGCCGATCGCTCGCCGGCTTCGATTGCCCCCTCGAAATAGCCCGGCCATCTCGGGGAAACCTCGCTGCCCGCCCAGATCACCCGGCCGTGATTGGCAGCTACTAGCCGGGCCGGGCCCGTCCAGGTGCCGGGGATCACGAAGCTGGTGAAGGCGCCGCCGCTCCAGGGCTCGTTATTCCAGTCCTGCACCACCAGCTCAAGCGGCTTTGCCGCTTCTGGCCCCCAGTTGGCCACTAGGTCGTCAATGACCAGCTGCCGCCGCTGCAGGGCTGGCATGGCGCCAAGTCTTAGGGCGCGCTCGCCAGCAATGAAGCCGGCCAACACGGCCGGCTGGCCTTCCGGAGGTCCGCTGTCGGCGGTGAGCTCCAGGAACGGCAGATCGCCGCTCCCCAGGCCGTTGAGGCCCTGCTCGCGCCAGAAGGGCCGGGCATAGATGGCCAGAATTTTGATCATTGCTCCCATGGGTGAGCGCTGCAGCAGGGAGCTAAGGGCTGCGGGCAGGGCCGGCTCGAAGCGGATCGCCAGCCGCAGCGGTGGCGGGATGGCCACGATGGCGCTGCCGGCGTGATGCCGCTCCCCGCTGCTGTCCACCAGGCAAACGCCGGTGCTGTCTTGAACGATCGCCTGCACGGGCCGGTTCAGCAGCAGGCTGCCGGGCGCTTGGGCCTCCAGGGTTGAGGCGAGCCGCTGGGCAACAGCTCCGGCCCCGCCGCGGACCAGCCAGGCCTCCGGGCTCTCCGCCTGGGGGGCGACGGCCTGGGTCCAGGCCAGGTGCAGGATCGAAGCCTCCCAGGGTTCAAAGCCGCCGGAGCCGCCCATGCGGCAGAGCCAGTCGAGGGGTAGGCGGGCTAGGGGGACGGTGGTGTGGCGCTCGGCCCACTGCGCCACCGTGAGGCGGTCGAGCTGCTCGGCATCGGGGGTACGCCAAGGCTGGAGAGGATCCATTTGGGCCACCAGGGCGGTGAAGGCCCGCTGCAGGAGCTGAAAGGCGTCCAGCTCCGCTGCAGTCAGGCCGAGGCTCTCAGGGTTAAAGAAGAGATGGCTTGACGCAAAGTCTTTTGCCAGGGGTGCTTCCACCCTTCTGCCGCGCCAGTGGAAGACTCCGCGGTCGCCGTAGTGGCTGGCAAAGCGCTCGAGTGCTAGCTCGTTTATCAGGGCCGCGAAGCGGTGGTGGCTGGCGCCGCCCCATTGGCCGCCTAGGTCAATGACGCTGCCATTGGCGCTGGTGCTGCTCAGCATGCGCCCGCCCACCCGGCTCCGGGCTTCCAGCACCCGCACCACGCGGCCGGCGCTTTGCAGTCGGCGGGCAGCCACCAGGCCCGAGAGCCCGGCACCCACGATCAGCACATCCACCTTTTTAGTCATGGCTTGATCGGCTGGGGGCGTTGCGCTCA
>NZ_JAGQDB010000071.1:0-12095 GCF_024346495.1 Cyanobium sp. A1C-AMD
TTCAAAGTTTGCGCCCAGTGTGTAGGAGATCGACGACTGAACTGTGTCGATACCTTCTAATGCTTCTTCTACGACGATATCGCTGACGTTATCGACCACATAGGTGTCATCGCCAAGACCACCTACCAATTTGTCTATGCCAATGCCACCATCTAATCTGTCATTCCCATCTTCTCCAAAAATTAGGTCGACTCCTGCATTGCCAAAAAGTAAATCATTGCCAACGCCCCCGCCAATTAAATCATCGTCAGTTCCACCATCAACTGTATCGTCGCCATCTCCGCTATCTAAAATGTCGATTCCGCCAAACCCCTCTATTGCGTCATTCCCTGTTCCAGCATTAACGCAGTCCATGCCGCTTCCGCCTTTATAAATGTCCTCACCTCCTTCGAGTGCAATATTAATCACTAACACGCTATTTTCTGTTGTCACTCTGTCGTTTCCTCCGCCATAGTAGATAGTATGCTGATTCCAGATTTCGCTTAATGACTCTTGGTCGTCGGCGTCACCATTGTCGCTATATGCTATTTTTGATTCTGTGGCAAATGCCAGATAATAGTAACTTGGGATCCATGCCTTGACTGTTATGGTGACGGATTTACCGCTGTTTGAATATAGTAAGTTTGTGGTCAGTAACTTATTGAGATCTTCCGCAATAGAACTTGCTTTTGCCTGTTCTATTGCGATCAGATTCTTGTAATAGTAGTAAAGGTAGTCATTATCGTTGTACATTGCGAATGCCGCGCTAATCGCATATGATTGCGCGTCTTTAAAGGTCTGCCTGTACATGTCATTCTTTGCGAGAATGAAATTGAGTATTTCTTTGGTCTTCTCCGCAGAGGGGCGTGGAAATAAGTTCGTCAACCAGGAGATGGTCATTTCACTGTCTATCTAATTTATGCAACTCTATCGCAATGGGTCCTCGCTGTTGTTGCTTTCTCGGGTTGCGATCATTCCGCGTGCATGTATGCAATTACCGCATACCTCCCGCTTTTTCCTCCGACACCTCTTTGAACAGTTTCCGACCCGTAGACATTGCTCCAGCCGCCTTCTTCGCGAGGAGCGCCAAGGGACTCAATGGACTCCTTGACCTCACCGCCTAAGCGTGAGTAGTACAGGTGTATCTGCTTTTGTGCGATGCCTGCTGCCGCTCCTGTGCCACCTGCGACCCCCTCTGAGGAATGGGAGTTCCTGGAGTGGGATGTCCTCAAACCCTCCCGCTCCTCAAGCGTTTGTATCACCTGTCAGCACTTCCGCTACGAGGTCGGCAGGCACTGCGTCACCTTGCTGACCTGTCCGATTCATCAGGGTCTGATTCCTCAGGGCGAGCACCTGACTAAGCGGTGCTCTCAGTGGGTTGCTCGGCAGGAGGTGGCGGTTGGGTGGTGTCCTGAGGGTGTGTAAGTGCCTTGAGTGTGTCCTCATGAACACCTTCGGGAATCACCCCATGTCCTGAGTGTAAATGCCTAATAGGGTTGGGGAGTCGTCATGAGCGACGGGAAGCATGTCCCTGGCGGAGTCGAACACGCCAGGGATTTTTTTTGAACAAACCTTGCCCCTGCTCGCGCTCTGTACCAGTGCCCGACTCAAATATCCGCCTATGGCGGTGTTCGACCCATCCATAGGTTGAGGAAGCGGGCGGAGATTTCGTCCCCGTTGCTCACGCCCTGCTCCTCTCTCTTTGCTCCAATACCGATGAAGAGCGTCATTGCTTCTGGTCTGACTGGCGCTCTGGCATTCCTTGCACTGCTCGTCAGTCATGCCGCTGCTCAGCAGATGTTCCCTGCTGGCGGTAGCGGTGGGACCTCCTGCCCTGGTGGATCCAGTTATGCGGGGTCTGGGTACCGCAAGACGCGCTGACCCGCTGTCGTGCTTAGGACCATCCTGCTGTTTGTCCTAACGGCAGTCCCAGAGATTGTTGGTTGCAGGTGGGTGATGTCCTGAGGCGTGGTGAGTGGTCACATGGGATACCGATGGATGGTCTTACCTGGTTCTTGATTCCTCATTCTTCCGCCACGAAACGAGATATGGTGTTGGTGTATTTGTTGGTGTATTAGGTGTCTTAACTGGTAGATAGGTTCCAGTGCAGTCCATCTGGGTCTACCTAAAAAGGACACCCTCTCCGTTCCAATGACATCAGCAGAACCCAGCCCCGCAAGTGCTTGCAGGGCTGGTCTGGCATCAGTCATGAAGGTGGCTGAAGGGGCGGATCGCTGCGGCGGGCTCAGCGCAGGCGCGGTTGAGCTCCCTTTCTAGATTGATTATGCGCTTCTCCCTTAGGCAGTATTTGCAGCCGCCGGTGGTTTGAAGGTGCTTCTCGGGGGTGATCGAAATCTCTTTGACTGGATGCCTATTGCAGCGAATCTTGATTGGGGACTTGTAGCTCTTATAGAGGATGGCTGCGTAGTCGTATTGATCGCCAAAACGGGATCGGGCCCTTGCCAAAAACAGTTCACGACTGATTGGGTTGCCCATTTCCAGGCCAGATCGGATCAGTGAAGTTGCGGCATATTACGGGGATTGCCGCCCCAGGCCAATGCGCCGGCCCAGACCGTCACGTTGCGTGATGCGGTTCAAAAGATATGGGTTTGGCTCACTTGATCCCATCTTTTCTAGGCTGCTCCTGAGCGCCACGAAGGGAGTGGTGATCAGGCAGGGAGCAATCCCTGCTTTTTTATGGCCTACAAATTCCTGTGGTGCGAATCTGGGGACTACCAACCCAGCCTGGCTGTTCATGGCCCCAGAGAGTCCCCAGCGTCCCCCCTGGCTGAATTGGTTGTTTCTAGTGGCGTTCCTGTGGAGCTCCTACCAGCTGGCTGGCCTCTGGTTTGCGCGCCTACACGGCTAGGGATATTGGTTTGGCACGAAGAACTGCTCGTTGCGTGGCGGACGGGCCGTGCCCTTAGGTGGCTTGCGGGGCGGCAGCTTGATAGCTGGCGGTGTCATGTCTTCGTAGGGGACCTTACTGAGCAGGTGGTGAATGCAATTGAGGCGGGCGCGGCGTTTATCGTCTGCCTCCACGGTGAACCAAGGCGCCTCGGGGATGTTGGTGTGAGAAAACATCAGATCTTTAGCGGCTGAAAAGCTTTCCCACTTGTTGCGGGCCTCCAAGTCCATCGGACTGAGCTTCCAGCGGCGGGTGGGATCGTCGATACGGGCCTGGAAGCGGCTTTCCTGCTCCGCATCGCTCACTGAAAACCAATATTTGAGCAGCACGATTCCAGAGCGCACCACCATCCGCTCAAATTCCGGGCAGCTCTGCAGAAACTCCTCCGTTTGGGCTGGTGTGCAGAAGCCCATTACCGATTCCACCCCAGCCCGGTTGTACCAGCTGCGATCAAATACGACGATCTCCCCAGCGGAAGGGAAGTGTTCGACGTAGCGCTGGAAGTACCACTGGGTTTTCTGTTGATCAGAGGGGGTGCCCAAGGCCACCACCCGGCAGCCGCGGGGGTTGAGCGGTTCGGTGATTCGTTTGATCGTGCCGCCCTTACCGGCCGCATCCCTGCCTTCGAACAGCACGATCAGTCGAAAGCCCGAGGCCTTTAGCCAGTACTGCATTTTCACCAGCTCCACCTGCAGCCTGGTGAGCTCTTTCTCGTAAACCTTGCGATCTAGCCGGCCCCCATTGCTGGCCAGGTCTTCCAGCAAAGGCGATGGGTAGTAGCGATCGCTGAGGGGGCCAAAATGGGGTGGTTGGGTCTTGCTCGAGTTGCTGCCTTTATCATTTTTCTTGTGTTTTCCCATTGCTGAGAGTCTCCAGACCTAGTTGCGGCGGCTGGGCTGGGGCCATAGAGCTCGCACCAGGCGGATGATCCCTGCAACCACCAGGCCCAGGGCCGCAATGGCCGCCAGCACCAGAAGCACCACCGCCAGCAATTGCACAAGTCCCCAAAGCGCCTGCTGCACCCCGCCGATCAGGTTGGCTAGGGCGGTGCTCAGCACCAAAAAGGTGTCGAAGCGCTCCGGTAACTGCAGCAAGGCCAGCATCAGCCCGGCGCCGGCAGCGCCCAGCAGCAGGGCGATAGCGGCCTGACGCCAGCGGGCCGGGCGGTGGCGGCGGGGAAATACCCGTCGTGTCGACGCGCCTGTGGTAGGCAATTGCAGGGCGCGGGTACGGGGGGAGGTCATACCTCGAGGACGTAACCGGCACCGCGCATCCAGCGCTCGAATTCCATCAGCACCAACTCGTTGGGGCAGTCGATCAAGGAGAGATCTTCCACGGTGCAATCCCCCTGGCCGCCGTGATGCAGGGAGATGCGGAAGTCGTCGCCGCTGAGCCCGCAAACCTCCGGATCACTGCGCACGACCACATCGAGGGAGGCCCCAAGTCGAGCCACCCGAATCCGCAATTCCGACCAGGTCAGTGCCGCCATGGACCCAATTCAAACTCTCTCATCGATACCCAAGTGTGACCAGCTAGCCGGCTACGTCAATAGCGACTACTTAGCCTGGGCGGCAGCTGGACGCTGCGTTGGCTCGAGCCCGGGCTTGGGTTCTGGTATCAGCAGCCCTAACCCGGAGGCCACGGCCACAGCTAGGAGCCCTGCCAGCGGGGCTGCAAGGCGCTGGGCAAGGGGGCGGCGTTCCAGCAGCTCGCGGCCCTTCAGGGGCATGGGCTCAGGCAGCTCCAGGGGCAACTGCAGCCGCGAATCGAGGCGCAATTGATCCAGCACCCGCACCAGATCGGCCAGCTCGGCATCATCGAGATTGAGCTGCAGCGGGGGCGTGTCTGGCTGGCTACTGCGCAGCAGCAGGCCATGGCCGCCCTCTGGCCCCGGAGCTATCTCCACCGGCTCGGGATCGGCGCCAAAGCGACGCGGCACACCGCTTATCAGGTAGCGGGCGTAGGGCAGCACCACCTGCATCAGGGCTAGCAGGTGCTCCTTGCGACCCTCAAGCTCGGGGCGACCGGCCCAAGCCAAGCTCCAGCCCGTGATGATGCCGAGGTTCTGGCCGCTCTGGCCGACCGACACATCCGGCAGACCCTCCACCTTGAGGCGGCAGCTGAGTTGGTCGAACTGCAGTACTTGCTTCATTGCAGGCTCTGGGTCTGGATCATGGCTGGGCATCCAGCAGGCTGGCGCGCAGCCGCTCAAAACCGCCAACCCCGGAGCCCAGGGCCAGGGCCTGGATCAGCAGCCGCGACTCGCGGGCACCTGACTCGGGATCGAGCAACAGTTGCACGCCACCACGACGGAGGTTCATGCGCTGGCGTACCAGATCGGCCAGGCGGCTGCGGAATAGGTTCCAACGCTCGCTGAGCACTTCAGGCGGCTCGGCGCTGGAGAGCAGGCCGCGCAGCAGGGGGTAGAGGCGGTCTGCCAAGGCGCAAAGAATGCGGATCAGGGCGTCGGTTTCAGCTGGCTCCAGACCTTCGCGGCGAGTGGTGCGGCGCAGGGGGTTGGTGCAGCGGCGTTTCCACAGTTCCACCCGGTTTGGGAAGAGGGTGGTGAAGCCCATCTGCTCGCTCATCCACACCATTGCCTCACCGCCGTTGAGGTCGAGGGCCTCGGCGCTGAGCAACAGCAGGTCGAGGCGTTCGAGGCCGCGGCGGGGAAGCCGGGCGGCCGATTCAGGAGCGAATGAATCAAGGGGCATGGCTGCGATGATGCCAGCAAGTGCACCCAACCGTCACGTTCATGGCCCCAGACCTGCGGGAATTTGTGCGCGATGTGCCTGATTTTCCCAAGCCCGGCATCCTGTTTCGCGACCTCACGCCGCTGATGCGCGACCCGGACGGCTGGCAGGAAGTGATCCGTCAGCTGAGCGCAGTGTGCGAGCGGCTGCAGCCCGACCTGATCGTGGGCATTGAGTCGCGGGGCTTCATCGTGGGCACAGCCCTTGCCACCGCCGTGCGATTGGGTTTTGTGCCAGTGCGCAAGCCCGGCAAGTTGCCCGGTCAAGTTACGGGTGTGGACTACGCCCTCGAATACGGCAGCGACCGGCTGGAAATCCACAGCGATGCCCTGGCCGATGGATCCAAGGTGCTGATCATCGACGATCTGCTGGCCACCGGCGGCACCGCGGCGGCCTGCGCCGAGCTGGTGGCTGCGGCTGGTGGTGAACTGTGCGGCTTCGGCTTTGTGGCCGAACTGGCGGCCCTGGAAGGGCGCCGCAAGCTGCCTGAAGATCAGCCCGTGGAGTCGCTGATCATCTATTCCTGATCCTGCCAACTCAGCAGGGCATCGAACTGCTCCAGGCTGATCAGCCCGAAGCGCCACAGCACCACCGGCAGGGGCGCTTGCTCCTGCTGGGCCTGGCGCAATCCCAGGGCCAGGGCGCTCTCGCTCAGTCCGAATTGATTGCGCAGCAGACGCAGCAGCGCCGCCGAAGGCGGCGGTTGGGAACTGGTGCTGATCACCATGCATGCGGCCCCGAATAGCCCATGCTGATCAGCGGCGCAGCAGCTGGCAAGGGCCATCGGTCATGGCGGACAGGCTGAGCTGGCGCAGGGGAGCAAGCTTGGCCAGCAGCAGCAGGGCCAGGTGGCGCAGGGGCATCAGCAGGGGCGAGCGATTTGAGAAAAGCCGCACCAGCAGATCGGTAGCCAGCAGGGTGAGCAGCAAATCCGGCCAACGACGCCTTGAGTAAGCCGCCGGTAAGCGGTGCACCGCCAGCCGACCAGCCGCTGCCCGCCGGGCCAGGCGATGCAGGGTGGCCACATCGCGCCAGCAGAGATTTAGCCCCTGGCCGCCCACTGGATGGCAGCGGTGACCGCTCTCTCCCACCAGCACCGTATGGCCGCGGTGCAGGCTCCGGGCCAGCAGCAGGGCCACCGGGAAGGCGCGCGGATCGTCAAGCAGGGCATCGGGCTGCAGCTGGTCTGGCAGGGCCCCGGCCAGGGCATCAAGGAAGGCTGAATCGCCAAGGCTTTCAAGCTGGCGGCAGCGCTGGGCTGGGGCACTCCAAACCACCTGGAACAGGCCATCGCCTAGGGGCAGCACCGCAAAGGGCCCCTCGGGCCGCAGCAGCTCCCAGGCCTGGTCGTCGGCACTGCCGCGGAGTTGCACCAGTGCCGTGAGGCAGTTTTGGCGATAGGCCCACTGCAACACGCCAATGCCGAGGGCCTCCCGGCTGGGGGAGTGGGGGCCGTCGGCCGCCACGATCAGGTCGTACGGCGGCTGCTTGGCTGCAGCGTGCGGCGGCGGCGTGCCCAACTCCAGGGTGATGGCGGGATGGGCGCCCAGGCGCTCCAGCAGCAGGGTCATCAGCGGCCGGTGCTGTCCCACCCAGCCCACGGCCGCCGCCGGTGCCGCCGCCCGCAGCGAGCCCAGATCCGCCAAGCAGAAAGGCACCTGGCGCTGGGTGGCCAGATCAAGGAGCTGCAGGGAGCGGAAGGGCACCAGCAACGCCTGCACGGCTGACCACAGCCCCAGCTGCTCCAGCAGGCGCTGGCTGGAATGGGTGAAGGCATAGGCGCGGCTGCGCTCGAGCAGCACAGCGGCGGGCAGGGGATCGCTGATCTGCACCTGCCAGCCAGCGTCCGCCAGGGCAAGGGCCGTGAGGGCACCGGTGGGGCCCGCCCCATTCACTAGGGCCCGCAGAACCGGTTTGGACTCGACCATGGCGATGGAGGATCAGCCCGGGGATCGGGCACAAAAAAGCCGCAGCTGTGGAGCTGCGGCAATTGGTGTAGCAAAGGCTCAGGCTGTTGCGAGAGCGGGCAGATCAGCCGATGCCAAGCAGGCCGCGGGTGAAGGACTCACCACCCAGGGCGTATTCAGTGGCAAGCAGGGCGATGAAGCCGAGCATGGCCATACGACCATTGAGCTTCTCGGCGCGCTCGTGGAATCCCCAGCCGCTTTCGGTTGACACCACTTCCATGCGGGGCTCGGTGGCAAAAGCATTGAGGCGGCCGCCGTCTTCAGTAGTAACTGTGGCGCCGCGGATGGTGGCAGCTTCGATCGAGGGAGTGATCTGAGTCATGGAAACCTGACGCGTGCTTTCCGCAAGTGTAACGCAATATTGCAGCTTGTAACTGCTGCCCCGAGAAAATGCTGCGCCTGGATCAGCGGAAACGCTTCAGGCAGAGCTCCTCAAAGGCCGGTCGTAGCAGGAAGGGGTATTCACCAACCCAAAGCTTGAGCTGGGGCAGCCAGGCGTCGCTGATCGCCCCTATTTGAGAAAAATCCTTGCGCTCGCTCAGCACCAACACCCGCACCACCATGCCGGCACGAATCTGCTGGTGTTTTTTTTCAAAGGGGAAGCGCACCTTGCCGAGATAGCCCTCCTCGTCCTCAAGCTCGAGGGTGAGCCAGGTGCGGCGGTTTTCCACCAGCTCTAGGCGGCCGTCGTTGTTGGCCTGTTCGCGGCGCTCCTCAACGATTTCGCGGGTATATAAATCGACTATCTGGCCTTCAAACAGGGCTGCAGCCGGATAGCGGCGCAGGGTGGAATTTTTCTGGCCCGCCTCGAGGATCGGTCCCCAGAGCAGGTAGAGGGCGAACACAAAGCCCACCACCAGGAATACCGGGCCGAACTGGCTGGAGAACAGGAGGGTTTGGCTGATTAACAGGGCAATCACCGCGCCGATCACCGAGATCAGAACCCGCTGCAGCACCTTGCGGGGATTGCCGGTGCAGGCGTTGAACTGGGGGCCGGTGGCCACCGCTGGGATCAGGCGCAGCAGCTCGCCGGGGCGCAGGGGAAGCAGCATCAGATCAGACGCTCCAGGCCATACACCAGGCCACCCAGCTGGCGCACCTTGCGCACGGTGAGCAGCACACCGGGCATGTAGGCGGAGCGCTCGATCGTGTCGTGGCGCAGGGTGTAAGTCTCGCCGGGAGCACCAAACATCACCTCTTGGTGGGCCACCAGACCCGGCAAGCGGATCGAGTGCAGGCGCAGGCCGCTGTCGCGCTGGCCACCGCGGCAGCCCGCCAGGGTTTCGTGCTCTTGCACCTGATGGGGGTTGAAGGATTTACCCAGCTCCTCGATCAGCTCGGCGGTTTTGATGCAGGTGCCGCTAGGGGCATCGGCCTTGCGGTTGTGGTGCAGTTCGGTGAGCTCGGCGAAGTCGTAGAAGCGGGCGGCGGCGGCGGCGGCCTGCTGCAGCAGCACCATACCAACCGAAAAATTGGGGATCACGGCCCCGCCCATACTCGCCTTCTGGGCGAAGCCGGCCAGATCAGCCAGCTGACCGGGCGAGAGGCCCGTAGTGCCGATCACCGGGTGCACGCCGTAGGCGATCGAGGCGCGGGTGTGCTCATAGACAACCGAGGGGTGGGTGAAATCCACCAGCACGGCAGCGCCGCCCTGCCGTGCCGCCTGGCTGGCTTGGCAAAGGGCCCCTTCGAAATCGCTGGTGATCGCCAGCTCCAGTTCGCCTAGGCCGAGCTCCAAGCCCAGATCAGCACCCTCTTTGTCAGGGGTGGTATCGATGGCGGCCACCAGGGCGCAATCGGGGGCCGCAAGCACGGCCCGCACCACCTCGGCGCCCATGCGACCCAGGGCACCGGCCACCACCACGGGGATGGGTGCCCCAGAGGCCGGATCGGGTGCAGGAGCCATGGTGTTGGTGAAGCGCTGGCAGCGAGCCTATGCGGCGCGTGCGGGGCCAGACCTCGCATCAAGGCGGATACATCCGTAGATTCCCCAATGACCCCTTATTCGTGCTGATGTTCACGCAGGTTCGCTCCACCAACCGCCGCGTTACGCCCGGCGACGTGAACGGCCGTGCCGTGATGAAAGCCGTTTATGTGGTGCTCGAACCCCAGTATCAAAACGCCCTTACCCAGGCCGCCAACTCGCTCAATGCCCAGAACGGCCCCCTGGCGATCGAACTGAGTGGCTACCTGATTGAGGAATTGCGCGACCCCCAGAACTACGTCGATTTCCAGGCGGACGTGGCTGCAGCGGATGTGTTTATCGCTTCGCTGATCTTCATTGAAGATCTGGCCCAGAAGGTGGTGGAAGCAGTGGCACCGCACCGCGACCGGCTCAAGGCAGCAGTGGTGTTTCCCTCCATGCCGGAGGTGATGCGGCTAAACAAGCTCGGCACCTTCTCGATGGCCCAGCTGGGCCAGAGCAAGAGCGCCATCGCCAGCTTCATGAAAAAGCGCAAGGAGGCGGGCGGAGCTGGCTTCCAAGACGCGATGTTGAAGCTGCTCAACACCTTGCCGACGGTTCTGAAATACTTGCCGGTGGAGAAGGCGCAAGATGCGCGCTCTTTCATGCTGAGCTTCCAGTATTGGCTGGGCGGCACGCCAGACAATCTCAGGAATTTTCTGTTGATGCTGGCCGACAAATACGTCTTTCCCCGTGGCGGCTCTGGAGAAGCGGGGGACCGCGCTGCAGTGGTTGTGGCAGAGCCCGAGGTATTTCCAGACCTGGGTATCTGGCACCCGCTAGCACCGGGAATGTTTGAAGATCTGAAGGAATATCTAAATTGGAATTCCAGCCGCGGCGATCTCAGCGAGCAGGCCCGCAATGGCCCGGTGATCGGCCTAGTGCTGCAGCGCAGCCACATCGTCACCGGCGATGAAGCTCACTATGTGGCGATCATTCAGGAGCTGGAATATCGCGGCGCCACCGTGATTCCGGTGTTCTGCGGTGGGCTCGATTTCACGAAGCCGGTGAATGCCTTCTTCTACGACCCGCTCAACCCCGACTTCCCATTGGTGGATGGGGTGGTGTCACTGACGGGCTTTGCCCTGGTGGGTGGACCAGCCCGCCAGGACCACCCCAAGGCAATTGAGGTGCTTAAAAAGCTGAATCGCCCATACATGGTGGCGTTGCCATTGGTGTTCCAAACCACCCAAGAGTGGGAGGAGAGCGATCTCGGTCTGCACCCAGTGCAGGTGGCCCTGCAGATCGCCATCCCCGAACTCGATGGCGCCATCGAGCCAATCGTGCTCAGTGGCCGCGACGACGCCACCGGTAAAGCCCACACCCTGCAAGACCGGGTTGAGGCGATCGCCGAGCGCGCAATTCGCTGGGCCTCCTTGCGGATCAAGCCCCGGGCTGAAAAGAAGCTGGCGATCACCGTATTCAGCTTCCCCCCTGATAAGGGCAACGTCGGCACGGCGGCCTACCTGGATGTATTCGGCTCGATCTTCAGGGTGCTGGAGGAGATGCAGCTCAAGGGCTACGACGTGCAGAACATGCCGCGCACGCCCAAGGCGCTGATGGAGGCGGTGATCAATGATCCTGAAGCTCTTCAGGGGGCACCGGAACTCTCCATCGCCCACCGCATGAGCGTGGAGGAATACGAGCGGCTCACCCCTTATTCCGAGCGCCTTGAGGAAAACTGGGGCAAGCCCCCCGGCAACCTGAACAGCGACGGCACCAATCTGCTGATCTACGGCCGCCACTTCGGCAACGTGTTTGTGGGTGTGCAGCCCACTTTTGGCTACGAGGGCGACCCGATGCGGCTGCTCTATTCCCGCAGTGCTAGTCCCCACCACGGCTTTGCCGCCTACTACACCTATTTGGAGAAGGTGTGGCAGGCCGATGCGGTGCTGCACTTCGGCACCCACGGCTCGCTGGAGTTCATGCCTGGCAAGCAGATGGGAATGAGCGAAACCTGCTATCCCGATTCCCTAATCGGCGCCCTACCAAATCTTTATTACTACGCCGCCAACAACCCTTCAGAAGCCACCATCGCCAAGCGGCGTGGCTACGCCTCCACAATCAGCTACCTCACACCGCCGGCTGAAAATGCCGGCCTCTATCGGGGCCTCAAGGAACTAGGCGAGCTGGTGGGCAGCTACCAGCAACTGCGCGAAGGCAGCCGTGGTGTGCAGATCGTCAACGCGATCGTGGAAACGGCGCGCCAGTGCAACCTCGACAAAGACGTGGTGCTGCCCGAAGCCGATGCCTCTGAGATCGGCCTCGACGGCCGCGATGGCGTGGTGGGTGCGGTGTACCGCCAGCTGATGGAGATCGAAAGCCGGCTGCTGCCCTGCGGCCTGCACACGATCGGTAAACCACCAACTGCCGAGGAGGCAATCGCGACCCTGGTCAACATTGCTGCGCTCGAGCGCGAGGAAGATGGCCTACGCTCCCTGCCGGCCCTGCTGGCCGAGAGCCGGGGCCGCACGATTGCGGACATCTACAAAGGCAACGACGACGGTGTGCTCGTCGATGTGGAG
>NZ_JAGQDB010000072.1:0-12031 GCF_024346495.1 Cyanobium sp. A1C-AMD
TGCTCGGCAGTGGCAATCAGGGTCTAGACGTCGTGGCTCACTATCCAGATCTGCTGCATGCCTATCACCAAGCTTTCCGCCACGTGCCAGAGCTGGAGCGGCTGATTCTGTTTGACAAAACTGAAACTCATCTCCAGGTCCTCGGAGAGGCCATCGACGCAGCCTTGGAGCGTCCTGACCCACAGACCCTGCGTCTGCGCCTGCCCGCTGATTCGCCGGCGATTGGCGGACTTCATGACCTGCTCAACAGCCGCAACAGCCCATTCACACGGCCTTCGTCGCTAGCTGCGCAGGACATCCGCGAACTGCTGAACCTGTTGCGCGGTGGTGAGGTGTCTTTGGTGTCTCTTGGAAACCACGGCAGGCGAGTTGTGGAACAACTGGTGCTACAAAGCCTGAGTGATGAATGTTCTTTAGAGAAGCTGACGCTTTTCAAGGGAATCGCCAGACTGCAGCAGCTCGGTGTGCATCCCTGGGTAATTCAATGCCTGCATCAGGTGCGTTGTTTTGGGAATTGGATGGGCCATCCGCCCCGCGGTGGCCGTGCCATGCCGGTTGAGCTGCATGACGTGCTGGCGATGCTGTCTTCGCTGCAAAGAGCGCTGCAGGAGTACCCCTGGCTGAGGCCATGACCAGACAACAACTGCTGCCCCGTAACTGCCTTTCACCCGTCCTGCAGCATTAAGTAGCCCGCTGATTTGGTCGTCATAGACGAGTACATAAATGCAGCAGATGCAGCTGCTGGCGACCCGCCCATAGATCTCAAAGTGCCGGGCATCGAGGCCAACCTCACGCACCACACTTTCGAATTGGGCGATACTTTTGGGGCGAGAGCTGCTGGGTAGATTCTCGAATAAGCGCTCGCTTCCGAGTTACAAGATCAGCCGCTGAAATGGCCGCATCAAGTCAATTCGAATTAACAAGCTAGGTCAAAGCTGTCTACCCTCCTGGCATCAACAAGTGGTGGTAAATATTGCAAAACTGGTTCTCCCGCCTGCCTGCCAAGGTCGGTTGCCCCGTGAAAACGACGTTGATGATTCACCTGCGAATTGCATCCGAACCCCATCAACCCAGCAGCAGCCGTAGGAACTGATCACTGAATTTCACTGCTGTAGTCCAGTTCTCCGCCTCGCTCAGGCCAGAGCTGCGGGTGGGCTTAAAGCTGTGATCACCACTAGGTATCCAGCGCAGTTGTATCTGTTGCGAAAGGCTGTAGGAGTCAACCTCATCACGGCGCCCAAAGCTGTCGCGTTCGCCCTGCAAGATCAGTGCTGGCGTTTCCAGGCTGGCTAGGTGCTCGGTGCGTAGCTGCAGCGGTTTGCCTGGTGGATGAAAGGGATAGCCAAGGCAAAGGCAACCCTTCACCCCATAGCTGGCTGCAAGCTCGTCCAGCAGCAGGCTCGCTACCCGGCCGCCCATCGACTTGCCGCCAATAAAAAGGGGCAGGTTTGGATTGAGCTGCCTCTCCAGCTGCACCTGCTGGCGTAGGGCCTGCTGCAAGACAGGCATTCGATCGGGCCCTTGGCGGCGCTCAAGGATGCGCTGCCGTGCCATGTAGGCAAATTCAAAGCGCAGCACCCGCCAGCCGTGTTGAGCCAGGCCGCTGGCGATAGCAGCCATAAAGGGGCTGTCCATTGGTGCACCGGCCCCATGGGCCAGCACAACGGTGCCAAGAGCGTCAGCTGGACCATCGGTCAACCGAGGAGCAGCCCTATCAGCAGGGTTCATGGGTTGATCCTCGCGGACGCCGCTCGGATCTCAAGGCATGGACCAGAACAGGCCCCCGTTGAGGGCAATCACCGGCACGACTACAGGTTCTGCCCCGTCTCATAGGCGCTTGGTCTCAGAGCAATTGGAGCTTGGTCTTAGGGACCGGTGGGGACAAACGCATTGATGATTTGCCCTACTTGCTGACCACGGCTGGTTGATTCCGCTCAAGGGAAACTCCCCAGCCAGCCATAAGAGTCCACGCTTTGGGGACCTTTTTGGGGACTAGCCTTGGAGGTCAATCGGTGAAAAGTCAATCGGGGCGACAGGATTCGAACCTGCGACCTAGTGCTCCCAAAGCCCATTTGGCTACCTGGCCTGGACTGGCTTTTTGAGTAATAGCAATGGTTTTGGCGAGGGCTGTCTGGCCCTGTCATGACCAATCCGGTAGGTTTTGGGGACCGTTTTGGGGACCAAATGCCAAAGGTCGTTCGAGAGGCCGGCTGGGAGGAGGGGCTGAGGGAAGACGTCAACGCCTTGGGCAAGGGCTGGAACATTAAGGAGCGCAAGGGAAGGATGTTCTTGCGTATACGAATGGAAGATCAGCCGGAACAGTCGGTAACGCTGCCCTACGAATGGTCTTTTTCCGCCAAAGGCGATGCGTACACGAGAGTGCGCAACATCTACGCGCTCGTCCAGGAGGGCTACACCCTCAAGCAGGCAGCAGAGGTGGCTGCCGGCAAGGCGCCAAAGCTGATTGAGCAGCACGACTGGCACGGTGCAATGGAGCGTTTTAAGCAGCAAAAGCTCAGCCACGGCACTGCCATCAAGCCAGAGACATGGCAGACGAAATATGTCCCTGTACTTACAGAAGCTGTTGGCCAGCTCACTAGTCGCAAACCACCCACGACGCCAGAGGACCTAATTGATGGGTGCATAAGGAAATGGGAGCCCGGCAGCCGTAGCCGCCAGGAGCGTGCACGCAACCTTGCCCAGTTCCTGCGGTACTGCGTTAGCCGCGAGCGACTGCCGGCGATCTGGCAGCCACCAGCTGACCTCAAGGATGCGATTGGGCGCAAGCCTGCCAGCGCCACCAGCCAGAAAAGTAATGCAATTACTGACCAGCAGATCCTCAACCTGCTTGCCTCCTTTCCTGATGATGAGGCTGGTGGGCGCTGGGCTGATGTCATCCGGCTGATGAGTGAGCTGGGCCTGCGTCCAGTTGAGCTGCTCCACCTGAGTGTCAGGACTGACCCCAAGACCAAGACGCCTTACTGGTGGTGCAGTTACGAAAAGCGTTCTGGTGGAGGGGTTACCAAGCCACGCAGGCTGTGGCCACTACCGCTTGTCGACGCCGCACCGCTAGGCGAGCTGGATAGACCAGGCGATGTAGCAGTGGAGTGGAACTTGCTCCCGCGCTGGCAGGCTCGGCTTATCGAGCTGCCGGCGTTGCGCTCAGGTAATGGTGCTGCCGATTCCATTGCCACCTATCTAAGCCGGCGAGCTGGCTGGAAGTCACTCAAGGAGCAAGTGGAGTCCCAGGGCGAGAGGTTGACCTGTTACTCCTTCCGGCACAGCTACAGCGTGCGTGGGCATCAGCGCGGCATCGATAACGGCTCGATGGCGCTGGCGATGGGTCACAGCATCGAGGTTCACTGCCGCAGCTACCCCTGGGCAACGGAAGCTGGCGCAGAAGCTGCCTTTGCCAAGGCCAGCTCAACACTTAAGTCGCCAGGTGCAGCGCTCGAAACCACTAGCTAAATCGCTAATTCAAGTGTCTGCACCTTTCTAAAGCAGGCTTCGTTCATGGCTTCTTCGCAACGCTCCAGCTGATAAAGAAGTGGGCTATTAGAACTTGGGAATTTGCGGCGGTAATGCACTCCCACGATGAGGAGTCCCGCAGTCCTCCAGCGTTGCAAGGTGCGCTCACTGATGCCAAGGTGCACTGCAGCCGCTCGCTGTGGAATCCAGGTCGCACCACTAGGTGGGTCTTTCAAAGCTGGCTTGCTTTTCATGGGACTAGGTAGTAGTTGGAGGCTCAGCTAGGACGGTGCGGGCACGTTTAAGCAGCTTTACGCTTTCTCGATACCAGTAGTAATCTTCTAGCTCAGAGTATTGATTCGCCTCTTCCATTTGTGCGTGCATGAATGCCAGGTGGCCAGCAAGGTCAGCGCACAAAGTGCGCAGCTCCGTGTTCATGTCTGTCTCTATAGATTGAGAAGTCATCAAAAGGGGATCTCCTGCTCACTGGGTCCCTGCTGCCACTTGGTGCTTTGGGGATTGATGTTGCCGTAGCGGCTACCACCTTGACCATCTCGGCCCTTGCCATTGATGTAAAAGCCTTGGACTTCGATTTCGCAGTTGCTGCTGTAGTCCCAGATCTTGCCGGTTTTGTGACGGGTTTCATCGTCTGCCATGTTCAAAACGTATTGAGCAAAGGCAAATGCCGATTCAACCGGCACAAACAATGATATTGAGATTGGGCTTTTACCGGTTTGGTCGTACTTGTTTTCCCCCGTGCTCCACTTGATTACCTGAGGCAGTGCAGCTTTGAAGTCACTCATGATTCTGAGAAAAAGGATTCGTAAAGGGAACGGGTAAAGCTGCTAAAGCTGTAGCCCTGATCGCGGCAATAAATCCAGGCCTTGCGATATAACTCGTCAGTGAGTTTTGACTGGACCAGATTGCGGTTCTTGTATCCAGGGGTGCAGGGCCTTGGCCTCCTTTTGGTGAATTCAGCCTCCTGGCACCGGCTGGTGTGAGTCGCACCGATAGGTGCGCTATGTAAATCAGAACCGTTAGGTGCGCTGTGTAAATCCGCACTGGTAGGTGCGCTCAGTTGGTCTGCTTCTCTTTGCTCCTGGCTACTCATTCATTTACCGCGAACCTTGTCCCTAAGGAGGCGCCCGCTATGGCAGCATCAACGGGCCTGTTGCTTTGGTCTGCGAGGTAGCCCTGAGCAGAACTGAGGCAATGAAAGACTCGCCGCAGGTGGCTTGAGCTGCGCGAGGCTGAGCACTGCGCTGCAGATAAGAGCTGCTTTGACCTGCTGGTCGCTTCCCTGTTGGTAGGGGTTGTCGCACTCGTTGGTGCGCTCAGCAAATTGGAGACGTAGGGCTTCATTTTGATTGACTTGCGATAAGGCGAGCTTGAGCAGCTCCAGGGCTGCTGTTATTAGGTTTTCGGTCGCACCGCTGCTGGGCAGAACAGCACCGCTAGGCGCGCTAGGCAGAGAGAACTGCGAGTCCAAGTTGTTCTTCAAGGAAGTCACCGTGCGCTTGGAGCTGGATTTGGGCGGGGCTGATTTTTGGGGTCGCGATCTTGAAGTGCTCCTTAAAAGCTGTGAGCACCTCGTCCTTGTTTGGTGCGCTCTTGAGTGACTCGACGATGCGGCCATGGCGCTCCTTTTCAATCCAGCAGATGTCCGTATCTGCTTCCGCTGCAGGCGGCCCGGGCGCCCCTGCAGCATCTGCCTGTAATGCCTGCGCAGGAGTATGTTGCTTTCGCATTGAATTGGCTGCGGCAGGCTTTGCTTTCGCTGCCGGGGCAGGCGCTGCTTCTGCCTCGTCGTCTTCTCCGGCTAGGCCGTAGATGGCAAGCAGGCTGTAGCGACGGGCATAGGTGATTGCAGATCCCAGCCCCTGCCAGTAGTTGGCGCGGCCTTCTGTTTTGAGCGGGATCGGCAGATCACTGCAGAGCAGCTCGCCACTGATATGGAAGACGCTGGTGCGCAGCAGCATCACCTCGTCTCCTAATGGGTGAAGGGTCTGCGAGTGGCTAAGGCCATGAGCAGTGGCGTTTTTGATCGCAGCTAGGGCGCCAGCTAGCGAGGTGTAGGCGCCGTAGTTGCCCTTGCTGTCACGGCCTGCGGCGTGGTGCTCGGCTTGAAAGGCAGCAAGGGCCTTGGGGAGCTCCTTGAGGCATGAGTCCATGGACAGCAAATCTGCTTACGCAAGAAATATACCCTTTGCCATACGCCTGCGTATGTATCTAACGCTCCACCGCGGCCCGCGCTTCTCGGGCCAGCTCAATGCCGCTGACGCCATCTACTCCTGAGGCCCAGCTCTCTAGGGCCATTCCCGGTTCTGAGTAGGGCCCGCTGGTTGCAAGCTCCATCAGCTCCGCTCCGCTGTAGTCCCCCCAGCCGCTGAGCACCTCCTTGAAACGGTTAAGGGCTGATGCATCGAGGTTCTTGATGTGAGGCCGCAGGCTTTCCCAGGCCTCCTTGGGGCTGAGCATCTGCTCTTTGGCTACGTCTTGGAAGGCGCGCCGCAGGGCTTCGCTGCGGGCCTTGGCTTCCTCGTCGCTGATCTCCTCGCCAGCCGAAAGCTCTTGGTACGCCTCAGGTGACGGCAGCATCCCAGCAAACAGGGCAAAGAATTCAACGGCGCTGTAGGGGGTGCCGTCGTCTTTGGCTAGAGGGGTGGCTCCCTTGAGCTGATCAAGCAGTTTGCGGTCGGTGACGCCTGGATAGGACTGGCGCGCAACGGCGTCATTGAAAGCGCCAAAAGCAAGGAAGAAGGCCGGTTTGGGATCGAGCTTGCCGTTCATGGCGCAGCTGATCTGGCTGTTCCAAGGACCTTGGGCACCGGTGACCTTTGCCAGGCGATGGGGCACATCCTGCGGCCAGCGGTTGGCCTTGAACCAACGCTGGATGACGCGTCCGAACTCGGATCGCTCGGGGACGGCTCGGCTGGGGGTCGACAAGTGTGCCTGCGCAGGAGTGGTATACCCCTACGTTAGCGGAACTTTCTCTTTATCGCCTGCCTGGCCGCGCCAGCAATCCCACCTCGTAGGACGGCTCCGCCGCTAGCTGCGCTCTGCAAGCACGATCACCGTCAGCAAGGCCCCAGGGCGCTCCCCTATCGAGCAGTAGCGCTTACTGGCCTGCAGGCTCACTACCTGACTGTCATCTCGCAGCAGGGCGCCGCCAGCGCCAGCTGAGATGCCATCGAGAGTGGAGCGGCACAGCTTGTCGATGTCACCTGCGCCCTGACTGATCAGGTGCAGCGGAGCACTAGCTCTTAGCCCCTGCTTGCCGTAGTGCCCCTTGGGACGGGGGAACAGGAACACCACCTCTACCGATACGGGGGCAGCTATTAGGGGGCCCTGGTATGCGCCAACAACAGCGGCCATGACATCAGAGCGCCAGGGCTTGACCTTCTTGCTGCTCTCGACCATGACGCCATGGCCGAGATGGCGCTTGGAGCCCATGGGTCCAGGTAGCCCGTAGATGCGCAGGGTCAAGGTTGCGGCCGCAGCACCCAGCGAAGTCGTACTGGCTGGAGCGCTGTGCGACGCAGAACCAGAAGGTGCGCTGGGCAGAGCCGATTCGCTGAGCCCAACCGATGGGGTGGCGCTCAAAACGTCTCCTGGGCGCTGATCCTCCAAAACTCGCTGATCACCTGCGTTGCGGCCCCGCTTTGCTGCTCGGCTTTCTGCAGTTCTTTGATTGCTGGGCTGTAGCGCCAGCTAGCCCTGCTGCTGCGGTTCAGGGTGATCGAACCGAGTTCAAAGACCCCTGGCTGGTAGGAGAACTCATCAAGTCTTCCGGCTGCCAAATCAGCGTCGAACGCTTCTAGCTGCAGAGCCAGATCGGCTTCTGCGGCCTTGATCAGCGCCTTGAGCTCAGCCACCTTGAGCGCCCGCTGTGCTGGCGAGAGCTCTTCTGATACTGCGGCGCTGCCGCTGGTCGCTGCGCCACCGGGAGCCAGCGGGCTGCCACCGCTAGGGGCGCTCAGTAGATCGGTTGATGTCATCGCAAGTGATGCTCTAGGCACTGGGTTAGATAAAGCGGCTGCGCAGGACTAGGGACCTGTGCCGCGTCCATCGGCGCGCCGAGCGGAACTGCAGCTAGCCGCGCTCTGCAATGCCAGCTGCACCTTTGGCATGGGCCTAGGCGGTGGCTGCGAGCTGCAAAGCAGGCCGGCATAGCCAGCAGGCGCCCGGCTGCCTTTTTGTGCTGCCTGGATCAGCAGCACACCGAGCCCAAGGCCGAATAGCAAGCCAGCCTTTGTAGCGGCGTGGAGCTGCATCGCTACAGGAACTCCTGGTAGCCCATGAACTGCTCAACGGCGCCGGCCCAGGCCGCTCCGCACTGAGCAGCGGCTGCCCTGGTGATGACGCTCTTACCTGGCTTGGACCAGACCGTTAGGCACTCATCGACATAGAGCGCTGGGTGATGCAGTTTCAGCATGGACAGGTAGCCGCCTAGCTGGGCGTCGGTGCTGTAGGTGCTGGCCCTGGCGCTGCTCTGGGTTTTGAGATCAAGCAGCAGCACCTTGCCGTTGTCGTGCTGCACAAGGGCATCAAGGGAGCCGCCGATCGAGTGGCCAAGATCACAAATGCGGTATTCGATCGCCAGCGGTGTGACCTTGCTCCAAAACGCGTGTGCCACTAAAGGTTCAACCCAGTCGCCGTAGTCACCCGCATCCAGCTGCGGGCCACCGGAGAGGAAGGCTTCTAGGCAAGCGTGAACGTGCTTGCCGCGGGGTTCCCAGAGGTGCTGCGTTTTCAAGAAGACCGCCTTCTGGCTTTCGCTCTTGCTGGCTCCTGTGACCTTGGTGACGGAATGGAGCAGCCACTCCCCTGTTGGCTCCCAGCAGTAGCGGTGCCAGCTGGCATCGAAGTGGATTGGCAGGGGAGCAAGCATTCAGGGAGGCAGGCGCAGCTGCAGATCTTCTGAATATACCCCTACCTAGGCATATGAAACTAGGGAATAGGGCAGCCGCTAGATCCAGTCCTCTTCCGGTGAGCCAGCCTGCTCGCTCTCAAGCAGGCCGGCTGAGGCTCGGTGCTCGTCTGGCTGCGCCAGCTCATGGTCAGGGCCCCCAGCTGGCCATGGAGAGCCAGAGCAAGGCCTGATGTCTAGGAGCCAGCGCTGGGCGATGAACTTCAGCAGCGGGTTACCCAGCCGAACGATCTCAACCTTGTGGGGCTTGCTGGCGTCCTGGATTACCCAGCCGTTCTGCCAGCACCCATCGCTGCCGAGCTTTTCGACAGCCATCCCCTTTTGGGGCTGGGGTGTGATTAAGCCTTCTGCTGCAGCCACGGCTTCTCCAGTGGCTGCAGCGGGTCCAACAGGGGGTGTGTTTAACCCCCCTCCCCCGTACGCGTGTGTAAAAGAAGAAAAAGGTGAAAAACCCTTTATTTCGTACGTGCGCGAGGGGTTTTTCCCTTTTTCACCCTTTATCACCCCCTCTGGGGGGAGGGGGGTAGCGGGGGTGAATAGGCCCGATGGCCGGCCCCCTTGCTCTGCAGGTTCGCTCTGGCCGACTTTCTCGATCAGCCCCTTAGCCAGCAGCTGCTGCAGGCAACGGTTCGCCTTGTTCCCCTGCAGGTTCAGGTGGCTGGCCAGCTCCACGCCAGAAACCTGGAAGCCTCCTAGCTCCCACCTATCTGCGATGTAGTCAAAGGCGTCTGCTTGGCGCCCGCTCAGTTCAAGCTGCGCTGCTGCTAGTGACTCCGCTTGCAGCACGCCTTGACCATCGCCATGGCACACCCAGCCGGTGTCCTCTAGCTCCACCAGCAACGTCGAACCTTTGGCGCGCCCCTGCGTCTTAACAACAACGCGAAAGTCGCTTTGCGTCTGCCCGTCGACCGGCTGCTTTAGCCAGTTCATCAGGATCGTCAGGCTTGCCGCTGCTGGCAGTGAGTTGCTTCCCCGTGAGGCATTCGTCGCGTTTCCGCCAGAGACGCTTTTGTTGGCGTGGTGGATTGCTACCAGTGTTGCTTGATGGGGCGCAAGCGCCTCCTGCAGCCGTCTGGCCGGACCATCGAATGCACTGGTGGCTTCATCGATGCCAAGCGGGCTGACGCAGGCGTGGTAACTGTCAACAAGGAACATCGCGCCAGGGTTGTCTTGCGCCAACTGGCTCAACTTCCCAATCCCCTGCTCGTTTAGGTGCAAGGGAGCGCCTGCATGCCAGAGGGCCTCTACAGGGCCGCCCATCGTTCCATCTTCTCTAATCAGGCCTTCTCGTTTGAACAGCGTGAACCAGTCATTCTCTGGCTGGTCTGTGCCAACAACGAATACCCGCGGACAGGTGCCGTGTAGTGGCCGCCCCAGGTACTCGGGCGCGCCTTGCCACCACGCTGCGATCATCCCGACCATCAGGGCTGACTTGCCAATCTTTGGTGGTGCCACAAGCAGGTTCATGGCTCCGGCCATCACGACTCCCTCCCACACCCAAGGCGTAGGAGTTGTATCCATCCGCTCCCCTTTACGCCTTGGCTCTGGGATGCCAAGCCATAGGCCACTGGCCTCCTTTAGGAACATGCTCAGCTTTGCTGGCACCGTGATGCCATTACGCACCAGGTATTCCTCAGTCCACTCCAAGGCGGCGTGATCGCTCCAGCCCCTAGTGACCTCGGCGGCGCGCTCGACGTGCTCGATCAGTACTTTGTGGCTTCTGTGGGTTTCCTCCTCTGCTTCCTGCTCGGCGGCCGATCTTGCGCTCAACTTCTTTAAGTCTTTTGCTGTAAATTTGCTCATCGGCTTTACTTGGCAGGTAATAGTCTTGTTGGGTATAGATACCCAGCCTCTTCAGTTCCGTGAACGCTGCTCGTTCACGGCTGGAAGTGACTGGATTGGCAGCGTCCCAGTCGTCGAGTGCCTGGGTGCTGCGCATTTTCTGCAGCCGGGTGTAGTGCCCAGCAACGGCTAGCTCCTCGCTAAAGGCAGCCTCCAGCCCATATGGCACCCACTGGAGCAGCAGGTATGCGCGCACCTCGGCGTCCCGCCAGCTGGCGCCCTCCGCAATGTCGCTCTGCCAATGGCTAGGCCCGCTGAGCTCGCAGGCCGCGCCTTCTGGCACCCCGATTGACTCCCCCTGCGCATGGGTAGGCAGCTCAGGCACGACCCTTGGCTTCCCACTTCTGCTCCGCCTCCGCCAAGGCCTGCTCCAGCAGCAAATTGATCCAGGCCGTCCTGCTGATATACGGCGGAATCATTGCCTCTACTCGCTCCATCACCTCCCCAACGATCACGATCTTGGAATCCTTCATGCCCCAAAAGTGCACTGCCGCTGCACGCTAACCGTTTCATACGGCGGCGTATTAGCATTTGATCGGACCGGGGCCATGCCCCATCTCCAGCGACTGCGCAGCGGTATCCCAGGTAGCAAGTTCAGTGGCTCAGCCGGACCCCCCTCTTTCGCCCCCCTCTCTTGCGGGCACCACGTCAAGCGACGCGTCTCTCGCTGCGCCGAGCTGCTCTACGGCCGCACTGGTAGAGGAGCCCACCGCAGACGAGCAGGACAACGCCGAGCTCCTGCGTGATGCGGCCAACGCTGAGGACGGGGAAGGAAAACCCCTCTACGCACCTACCGATCCCTCAAGACCAATCGGTGATCGCAACCCCCCTCGGCGCGTCAAAGGCAAGCCCGCTCCCAAGGCCACTAGGCCCACTCGTTATGAGGTGGAGCGCCGCATTGCTGAGGCCCAGCTTTGGATTGCACAACGCAAAGCCCTTAATCAGATCTACGAGAACGCTCGTGACAGTTGGAACGTCACGAACATCCAGACCCTCAACCGCTACCTCAACGTTGCGCGTCAGCGCATGGTCGAGGAGCTGGTTCGCGATCGCAAACGGCATCAGGCCGAGCAGATCTTTGCCCTCAATGAATGTGCCCGCCGCGCAATGGAGGCTGAGCAGTTCAGCGCTGCCGTCGGTGCCTTCCGGGTGATCGCCGAGATCGGCGGGATGCTGCGCGCACCACTCAAGCCACCTGAATCGTTGCCCGGGAGAAGGCTCTAATGGCAGGCCTGCTCCTAGATCCGGCCACCGACCTCTGGGCTGACTGGGGCCTGCTGGATTTTCCCGATCCCAACCGCAGCCAAATCCAGCAGCAGGACCAGCAGAGCTTTCGTGACTTCATCGTGGCCGCTTATCCCGGCTACGCCTTCCACACCTGGGCCGAGCGATTGATCGCCCTGCTGCAGCGCGTTGCTGATGGCCAGCTCAATCGCCTGATCGTCTGCTGTCCGCCAAGGCTGGGGAAATCGCTCTTGGTTTCCAAGCTGTTTCCCGCCTACTGGGTGAGCCGCTACCCAACACGCTTCTGCGCCATTGCTTCCTACTCAGCCGAGCTGGCCTATGCCCACAGCCGAGAAGCGAGGCACTACTACCGCGCGGTTGGTCATCCCCTCTCTAAGGACTCCACCGCCGTTGGTAACTGGCTCACCCCTGATCGCGGCGGCTGCATTGCTGCTGGTGTGCGCGGACCTTTCACAGGCAAGGGCTACGCCCTGGGGATCATCGATGACCCCTACAAGGGCCCAGAAGATGCCAACTCCGCAGCTCAACGCCAGAAGCTGATCGAGT
>NZ_JAGQDB010000073.1:0-11679 GCF_024346495.1 Cyanobium sp. A1C-AMD
CTGGTTGCGATGTGGTGGGTGCCGCCGGGGGGGGGACTGGCAGAAGTTCGCAATTTTGGTGGCGATTCAGCTTGTGGCTATGGCGCTATACACCTGCGTCAACCTGCCCTACTCGGCCTTGGCCTCCGAGCTCACCCGCTCCACCCAGCTGCGCACCCAACTGAATGCCAGCCGCTTCACCGGATCGATACTGGCTGGATTGGCCGGCTTGGTGCTGGGGGCCCTGCTCGTGGGCCAGGGCGCGGAGGGATACCTACGTATGGGCTGGGTGTCCGGACTAACCCTCACGGTGTTCACCCTGCTGTGCTGCTGGGGCCTAGCCCCCTTCGCCCGCAACTGCCAGCGCCCTACGGGCCACCCGGAACCGATCCGGCGCCAACTACAGCGCATCTCCGCCAACCCTCGCTTTCTCAAGGTGCTGGGGCTTTACCTGCTGCTCTGGTGTGCCCTGCAGCTGATGCAGCCGGTGTCGCTGATTTTCCTGGCCGTGGTGATGCAACTGCCGGAGAGTTGGAGCACTTGGATCCTGATTCCCTTCCAGCTCAGTGCCCTGGCGGGGCTGCAACTATGGAGCCGGGTGGCAGGGCGCCACGGCCGTGTCTGCGCCCTGCGCTGGGGCACCGGGCTATGGATTGCCGGCTGCCTGGGGGCAAGCCTGCTGGTGCCCCTCGATGGCAGCACTGCTCCCATGGGCAGCTTCAGCAATGGCATCTCCCTGGGCCTACTGGTGCTCACGATCATGGTTACGGGTCTGGGAGCCTCCACCGCCTACCTGATCCCCTGGGCCCTTTTGCCCGACGCGATCGATGCCGACCCCGACAAACCGGCCGGGCTCTACACCGCCTGGATGGTGGTGACTCAGAAGCTGGGCATCGGTGTGGCCGTGTTTGCCCTTGGTAACGGGCTGAGCCTCAGCGGCTACCAGGCCTCCCTGGAACTGGCCCAGCCGACTACTGCCCTCAACACAATCCGCTTATGCATGGGCCTGATTCCGGCCGTGCTGATCGCCGCTGGCCTTCTGGTGATGCGACGCTGGCCGGAGAAAGGCCTGCACCGCCAGCCATGAAGCGCCCCGCCTGGCTGACAACACCGCGCTGGCTTCGGCGCCTAGGAGCCAGCCTGCTTGTTGGCGGCCAGGCGGTGAGCGCCATCGCCAAGGGGCGCATCGGCTTCAACGATCTGATGCAAGAGCTGATGGAAGCCGGCCCCGGCAGCTTCCTGATCGTGCTGATCACGGCCTTGGCTGCGGGCACCGTGTTCAACATCCAGGTGGCAGCGGAACTCTCCAAACAGGGCGCCAGCGCCACGGTGGGCGGTCTATTGGCCCTGGGGCTGTCACGGGAGATCGCGCCCCTGCTCACCGCCACCCTGCTCACCGGCAAGGTGGCCACGGCCTATGCGGCCCAGATCGGCACCATGAAGGTGACCGAGCAGATCGACGCGATCACGATGCTGCGCACCGATCCGGTGGAGTACTTGGTGGTGCCCCGGGTAATAGCCATGGTGATCATGGCGCCGGTGCAATGCCTGCTTTTCTTCTGGGTTGGGATCTGGTCGGGCCAGGTGAGCAGCACGTTGCTTTACAACATCCCTCCGGCGGTGTTCTGGAACTCGGTGCGCACCTGGATGGAGCCCGACGACCTGCCCTCGATGCTGCTCAAAGCTCTGGTATTCGGGCTGCAGATCGCCGTGATCGCGTGCGGCTGGGGACTCACCACCCGTGGTGGTCCCAAGGAGGTGGGCACCAGCACCACCGGCGCCGTGGTCATGATTCTGGTCACAGTCGCCCTGATGGACGCCCTGCTCACCTCGCTGCTGTTCACCTGATGACCTCCCCTGCTCCCGGCACTAGCGGCGTGGTGCTCGACCCCGCCTATGGCGTATCCCTTGGCGTGATTGGCCTGGGACTAGCGGCCCTGGCCTTAACGCCGCTGTGGGCTGGGGCCATCTGGCTCAGCCTGGTCGTAGCGGTGTTCGGTTTGTTTCTGCTGCTGCAAACCCGCCTGCTGCGGCTGGAATTTGGCGGCGATGCCCTGCTGGTGTGGCGTCAGCAGACCCTGCTGCGCCGCTTCCCATACCAGGAGTGGCTGAGCTGGACAATCTTTTGGCCGGGGCTGCCGGTGCTGTTTTATTTCCGTGAACAGGCCAGCATCCACTTCCTGCCAGTGCTCTTTGATGCAACCAGCCTGCGCCAGCAGCTGGAGCAGCACCTGAGCCAGCTCCCCCCCGCAGCACCTCCCGATTCCCCAAGCGATGTCTGACGACCCCAGCCAGGCTTCCCCTACCCCTGACAGCCCTGAGATCCCTTCACCAGCCCCCTGGCAGGAGCTGGCCCTTACGGAGCTGCAGCAGCAGCGCACAGCCCTGCTTGAGGAGATCCGCCAGCTGGAAGCTCGCCGCGGCCTGATCCAAAAGGAGATCGAAGCGAGCTTTGCGGGCCAAGCCGATGGGGTAGCCAGGCGGCTCAAGGGCTTCCAGGACTACCTGGTGGGAGCCCTGCAGGATCTCGCCGTGGCCGCCGAGCAGGTGGAGCTGGTGCCCCAGCAGGTGCTGGTGCAGCCCTCCCCCCTCGACCAGATCAGCACCACTGCAGAAGCGAGCCAACCCCTAGCGGCTGTAGCGGCCGCGGGGCTGTTCGGCCCTGACGAAGTCCTGATTCGCGAGCGTCTGGCCGGCTTTGGCGGCCAGCCCGACTTCTACGCCGATCCCTGGCAGCTGCGCCGCACCCTGGATGCCAGCGGAGCCGCCCTGCTCGACGACTGGTTCCTGGGCCAGGGCGGCCGGGGTGCCCAGCCCAGCTGCGGTAGCCGCAGCCGCAATGCCCTGGTGGCCGCCGCCGCCATCGCCATCCTCGGCGAGCTCTATGGCGAGCGCTTCCAAACCCTGGTGCTGGCCAGCCAACCGGAGCGCCTGGGGGAGTGGCGCCGCGGCCTGCAGGACTGCCTGGGCCTTTCCCGCGAAGATTTCGGACCCAGCAGCGGCATCGTGCTGTTTGAGCGGGCCGATGCCCTGGTGGAGCGGGCCGACCGCCTCGAAGAGCGGGGCGAGCTGCCCTTCATCGTGGTGGATGCGGGCGAGCCGGTGATCGAGATCCCGATCCTGCAGTTTCCGCTCTGGCTGGTTTTCGCGGCCGGCCCCGGCGAACTTATGGCCGACGAAACCTACTAACCCCAACCACCGTGACCCTGTCTGCAGCCGTGACCCTGCCAACACCCGTGACCCTGCTCACCCTGGCCATGCTGATCGCCGGCTACCTGCTCGGCTCAATCCCCAGCGGTTACCTGGCAGGGCGCTGGCTGGCTGGCCTCGACATCCGCCGCGAAGGTTCCGGCTCCACCGGTGCCACCAACGTGCTGCGGGTGGTCGGTAAGGGGCCGGCCCTAGCGGTGTTCCTGGTGGATGTGCTCAAAGGAGCCGCCGCCGTGCTGCTGGCCAAGACCCTGCTCGACCCCTTTGGCGTTGGCGTAGTGCTAGCTGGCCTGGCAGCGCTGGCTGGCCACATTTGGCCGGTGTGGCTGGGCTGGAAGGGTGGCAAGGCGGTGGCCACCGGCCTGGGCATGTTGCTGGGGCTCACCTGGCCGGTGGGACTGGCCTGCTTCGGCATCTTCCTGGCCGTGCTCAGCCTCAGCCGCATCGTGTCCCTATCCAGCGTCGTGGCGGCGCTCGCCCTGCCGCTGCTGATGCTGGGTTGGTTTGCTGACCAGGGGCTGGGGCTGCGCTGGCCATACCTAGGCCTGGCCCTGCTCACCACCGTGCTGGTGCTGTGGCGCCACCGCAGCAACATCAAACGGCTGCTAGCCGGCACCGAACCCCGCCTGGGGGCCCCCAAGAACTGATCGGGCCAAACTCACGTTCAGGCCAGCTCGCGGCTGCGCTGGGCAGCAGCCAGCACGGCCTCGATCAATGCCGAGCGCAGGCCAGCTTTTTCCAGCTGACGCAGGCCGGCGATGGTGGTACCAGCCGGGGAGCTCACCATGTCCTTGAGCTGGCCGGGATGGAGATCGCGCTCCTCCAGCAGGGCGGCGCTGCCAGCCAAGGTGCGGTGAGCCAGGCGCTGGGCTAGGAGCCGCGGCAAACCGGCAGCCACAGCGCCATCGGCCAAGGCTTCAGCTACCACCGCCACAAAGGCGGGCCCAGATGAGGTGAGCGCCAGAAAGGCATCGAGCTGGGCTTCGGGCAGCTCGTGCACCTCGCCCACCTGACCGAAGAGCTGCTGCACCCAGCGGCGTTGGTCTGGGGGCACGTCGACGCCAAAGGCCAGGCCCGTGAGCCCCGCCCGCACCAGGGCCGGGGTATTGGGCACGGCGCGCACGCACTGCCAGCCAGGAAACAAACGCTGCAGCCGCGCCAGGGTGACACCGGCGAGCACGGAGATCAGCAGCCCGCCCGAACCAGCCGCCGCCGCCGGTGCCACGGCCTCGAGCTGCTGGGGCTTAACCGCCAGCAAAACCACCGGCGCAGACCAGGCTGCAGCTGCATCAGTTGCCACAGCCAAGCCGTGGGTTTGGGCCAGGCAGGTGGCGGAGGCTTCGCTAGCAACAACGGCCCGCACACCCTCGCGCTGCACCAGGCCTGCTTCCAGCAGGGGAAACAGCAAAGCCTGGGCCATACGGCCCAGGCCCACTACGCCGAAGGTTGGCGTCACAGCCGGCCTAAATGGCGGCGTCCTGGCGGCCCCAGGCCGGGCTGGGGGCCGCGTCCTGCTGGGGCTCGCTGATCTCGCGGCTCACGATCGTGGGCGAAGAGGCCTCGTCGCTGGTGGCGTTGGTCACCGTGACGCAGCTAGGCGCAAACAGGAAAATGCTTTCACCCACCCGCTCCTGGTGCCCGTCGATTGCGAAGGTGCCGCCTGCCACAAAATCCACGGCGCGCTGGGCCTGATCCGGCTCCATCATCGTGAGGTTGAGGATCACGGTCTTGCGCTCGCGCAGGGCCTGAATGGCGCGGGGCATTTCATCGAAACTGCGAGGCTCCATCAGGGTCACCTCAGCAACGGCCGTGGATAGGCCAGGCATGCCGATCACGTTGGTGCCGGCAAAAGGATCGTCAGCGCCGAAATCCGAGCTCAGGGCTAGGGCGCTGGAGCGACTGGTGTAGCTCGGCTCAGGCTGCTCGCCGCCGTCGTAATCGAGCTCATCGTCGTAGTCGCCATCGAGATAGTCGTCTCCTGAGACAACGGCACGCAGGCGGGAAAACAACGACACGAACTGAACCTCACAGGTTGCTTTCCACCTGAATAGCGTCCCACACCAATCGCGGCAAGGCTTTGAAGCGGAGATTGGCACCTTGTGGCGGAATTATTGAATTTGACGCGGCCCAAACAGGCCGCTACCAATACGCACCCAGGTGCTGCCGGCCGCAGCCGCCTCGGGCCAGTCGCCACTCATGCCCATCGAGCGCTCCGGCAGGCCCAGCTGCGTCGCCAGGGCGTCGCACTCGCCAAACAGGGCCCGGCGCTCGGCCTCGCCCAGGCCCAGGGGGGCCAGGGTCATCAGGCCCAGGGGCCGCAGGGGCGCCAGGCCACCCAACTCAGGCCAGTGCTGGCAGAGCTCAGCGGGCTCAAAGCCGGTCTTGGCGGGATCGGGGCGAAATTTCACCTGAAAAAACACCGCTGGCTGGCGCTGCTCCTCGGCGGCGATGCGGGCCAGGCGCCTAGCCAGCTCAAGGCTGTCGAGGGAGTGGATCGTGCCGAAGTGGCGCACCACACCCCGGGCCTTATTGGCCTGCAGCCGGCCGATGAAATGCCAGTCGAGGGGCGCCAGATCGGCCAGCTCGGCCTGCTTGAGCACCGCCTCCTGCAGGCGACTTTCACCAAAGCTGCGCTGGCCGGCGGCCACCGCTTCGCGGATCCGATCAGCGGTCTTACCCTTGCTCACCGCCAGCAGGCGGCAGCCTGGCGGCAGCTCGGCCTGGAGGACGGCCAGTCGCCCGGCCAAGGATTCAGATGAAGGTCTGGTCAAACAACTGACGCCAATGGGCGTGGGCCTCGGGACCGTCGCGGCGGGAGCGCACCAGATTTTGCTCAGCAAAGTGGCGAGCATCCATCAGCGGCACTACCTCAAAGGTGGCGCCACGGGGCTGCAGGGTGACGACGAAAAAAATGCGCTGGGCGTAGAGGGTGGCGAACAGATCCCGGCCTTCGGACACCGCCGCCACCCGATAGAGCATCCCGAAGGTGGGATGGTTTAGGTAGCGCTCCGGACTCACAAATGCGCTGCTCGTCAAGGCGCTGCTCACCGATGCGGTCGAACTTGGCTATTAAAGGTCACCGACTTTCCACCGCAGCAGGAGCATCAGCAGCAGCAAGCCCCCCGCCGTGGCGTTGAGCAGGCCCAGGCCCCGCCCCGCAACCGCTGGTCGCAGCAGCTGGTCGGGCGGCAGCCAGACCCCGCCGCGGGCCAGCAGCGCCTCAGCTCCCTGCTCGGCGCGCAGCAACACGTTGGCCAGCAGCCGCTCTCCCAGGGCCAGCACCAAGGCCAAGCCCCCCTTCCAGCCCAGCCGCTTGAAATTCACCGCCCGGGTTGCAATAGATCGCAACAGGTTTTGCAGCTCCTCCTGCACCAGGGGCAGGAAGCGCAGGGAAAGCAGCAGGGTGAAGCCAAGCCGCTCCACCGGCAGGCCCAGCCGGGCCAAGGGCGCCAGCAGCCAGCTGATCGCCCACACCAACTGTTCGGGGGAGGTGCTGAGCAGCAGCAGGTTGGCGCTGTGCACCAGGGTGAATAGGAGCGTGGCGCCGTTGAGGCCCAGCTCAGCTGAACGGCGGGTGACCACCAGGGGGCCAGCGCGCAGCAGCACCCAGGGGGTGCCTGAGCGCTCTGGCGGCGGGCTGCCAGGGGGGCCGGGCTGGAGCCGCAACTCCGCCGGCGGCCGCTGCAGGGCTGCGGGTGCCGCCGTGCCCGCCGGCAGCAGGGCCGCTAGGGCACCCACCAATAGGGCAAGGGCCAGTAGCAGCGGCACGCTGCGGCGCCATAGCCGCCAGCTGAGCCCGCTAGCGGCGGTGATCAGCAGCAACAAGCCCACCAGGCTGAGACGCCAGAGGGGTCCTGCCAGGATCGGCGTTACTAGAAAAATCAGGCTCCAGGCCAGCTTCAGGCGCGGATCAAGCCGGCGCAACCAGCTGCCGCCTGTGGCCGCCTCCGCCGGATCCGGGGCGGCAAATTGGCCGATGGGGACCTGGCGTAAGAAATCCACCTAAGCGCAGGCCCTAGCGCCCACGAGTCTGGCTGCGGGCCAGCTCCTTCTCGGCATCGCGCTGCTGCTTGCCGCGCCAGAAAAGCTTGATCGGCGTGCCCTCAAAGCCCAGGCCCTCGCGGATCTGACGCTCCACATAGCGGCGATAGGTTTCACCGAAAAGCCTCGGCTCATTTACAAACAACGTGAAGCTGGGGGGCCGCACCGCCACCTGGGTGCCGTAGTAGAGGCGGCCCTGGCGGCCACCACGGCTGGTGGGCGGCGTGCGCCAGCTGAGGGCCTCGGTGAGCACCTCGTTCACCACCGAAGTGGTGACGCGGCGGCGGTGCTGCTCCACCGCCAGCAGGGCCAGGGGGAAGATCGCCTGCACCCGCTGGCCGCTGAGGGCAGAGGTGAACAGCATCGGCGCCCAGTCGAGGAAATAGAGCTTGGCGCGGAGCTCCTTCTCCATCGCCGGCATGGTGTGGCTGTCTTTTTCAATGGCATCCCACTTATTCACCACCACCACGCAGGCTCGACCGTCCTCTTCGATGCGGCCAGCCAGGCGCTGGTCTTGCTCGGTGACGCCATCGAGGGCGTCAATCACCAATACGCACACATCGGAGCGCTCGATCGCCTTGAAGCTGCGACTGATGCCGAAGTATTCGGGGCCGTAGCTCACCGAACGGCGGCGCCGGATGCCTGCCGTATCGAGCAGCTTCCAGGTTTTGCCCTCCCGCTCGATCGTGGTGTCGATCGTGTCGCGGGTGGTGCCACGAATCGGGCTGACGATCGCCCGGTTTTCACCGCACACCGCATTGAGCAGGCTGGATTTACCCACGTTGGGCCGGCCAATGATCGCCAGCTGAATCGGCTCTTCGCCCTCGTCTTCTTCGGTAGGGGGCAGATAGCTCACCACCTTGTCGAGCAGGTCGCCGGTGCCGGCACCGTGAATCGCCGAAATCGGGAAGGGCTCGCCCAGGCCCAGGCCCCAAAACTCGGCCGCCATGGCCAGGCCCGCATCGGGCGACTCGCACTTATTCACCGCGAGCATGGTGGGAACCCCCTGGCCCCGCAGCCACTCGGCAATCGACTGGTCGGCGGCGGTGCAACCCTGCTGACCATCAACAACAACCAGGGCTACGGCCGCCTCGGCCAGGGCCAGGTTTGCCTGCTCGCGAATCTCCGGCAGAAACTCGCTGTCGTCGTCAAACACCAGGCCGCCGGTGTCGACCACTCGGAAGGTGCGATCAGCCCAGTAACCCTCTTGATAGGTGCGATCCCGCGTCACGCCGGGCGTGTCGTGCACGATCGCTTCGCGGCTGCGGCAGAGCCGGTTCACCAGGGTGGATTTGCCCACGTTGGGGCGTCCGATAATTGCAACGACCGGTAAGGCCAAGGGAGGTATTCCTACGTCTGTCCTGTATTGACCCTAACGTCTGCCCCGGCTTGACCCAAAAAGAGAGGCCCTAACCCCAGCAATTAGCTGATGGGCAGGTCGCCCGGATGGCCCAGCACCGGATCGGCCGGCGCCGCCACCAACTGCGGCAGCGGCCCGCTCTCCGGCAGGGCTTCATCTTGCTCGGCCAGATAGGCCAGCAACCAGTTCACGGCGGTGGCGCGGCGGGTGCGGCGCGGGTAGAGCTCACCGATCGTGTAGCCCGCAAAACCCAGCTGCTGCTTGAGCAGCTGCTTGTGCTCCTTGGCGATCGAGCGGGTGAGGGCCACCGAAGCGGGCCGCTTGGCGATGAACTGGGGTTCGATCGGGAAGGACTCCCGCCAGGCAGCGCTGGTGGCCGGGCCGGCGCTCCAGGTGCCGGAGCCATTCAGCTCGTATCCCAGGCGCGGCCAGATCAGCTCACACACGAAACGATCACTGGTGCGGTCGGCCAGCACCGCCTCCAGCAACTCTCGGTTCAAGGGGTAGGGCACGGCAGCGGGGGCGGCCTGAGCGGAAGCCATCGGCCTGAAGCATCACAATCGGATCACCATGATCACTGGTTCACCGATCAACGCTCTGCCCCTGCAGCTCTCTGGCAACGGCACTCCCCGTGCCCTGCGCTGCCGGGTGCTGCAGTCGCCCCTGGCGGGGGTGAGCGATCGCATCTTCCGCGCTCTGGTGCGGCGCTGGGCGCCCGATGCCCTGCTGTTCACCGAGATGGTGAACGCCACCAGCCTGGAGCTGGGCTTCGGGCTGCAGAAGGTGGAGGAGCTGGGCAGCGAGGCCGGCCCGATCGGTGTGCAGCTGTTTGATTACCGGCCCGCCGCCATGGCCGAGGCGGCCAAGCGTGCCGAGGCCGCCGGCGCCTTTCTGATCGACATCAATATGGGCTGCCCGGTGAAGAAGATCGCCAAGAAAGGCGGCGGTAGCGGCCTGATCCGCGATCCCGAGCTGGCGGCCCGCCTGGTGGAAAGCGTGGCCGCGGCCGTGGCGCTCCCGGTGACGGTGAAAACGCGGCTGGGCTGGTGCGATGGCAGCGATGCGGTGAGCTGGTGCCAGCGGCTCGAAAATGCCGGCGCCCAGCTGCTCACCCTGCACGGCCGCAGCCGCGAACAGGGCTTCAAGGGTCAGGCCGACTGGGCCGCCATCGCTGCGGTGAAGGCGGCGCTGACGATCCCGGTGATCGCCAACGGCGACATCAACTGCCCAGAGGACGCGGTGCGTTGCCTGGAGCAGACGGGCGCCGATGGGGTGATGGTGGGCCGGGGCACCATGGGCTCCCCCTGGCTGGTGGGCCAGATCGATGCGGAGCTCAGCGGCCGGCCCATCCCAGCCACCCCCGGCGCCCTCGAGCGCCTCGCCCTGGCGGCGGAGCAGCTGCAGGCCCTGGTGGCGGCCAAGGGCGACCACGGCCTGCTGATCGCCCGCAAGCACATGGGCTGGACCTGCCAGGGCTTCGCCGGCGCCCCCCAGCTGCGCCATGCCCTGATGCGGGCGCCCACCCCCGGCGCAGCCCTGGAGCTGCTGCAGCGAGCGGAGGCCGCTGTTCAGGGCAGCACCTCTGGCCAGCTCTGACGAATAAGCAGTAGCGAAAAGTACGGCTGTTCATCGGCGGGCACCTCGGCCGCCGGCGCCAGTAGCTGGTCGGGCCAGCCCACCCGCTGGGCAAACAAGGCCCCTGCCAGCAGGTTGCGCTGCTCCAGCAGGGGCCGCACCCAGGCCCAGCGGTGGCCGAGCTTGAGCAGGGCCAGCACCGTGGCCGATGCCGCCGCCTCAGCCAGCAGCGCCTCTAGCTGGGCGGGATCGTCGGGGGTGGGGCGAATCAGCAGGGCGTCCTGCTGCAGGGCGAGCGGCCAGGGCAACCCCTGGGAGGAGGCAGCAGCGGCGGCGGCAGCCACCGCCGTGATGCCGGGGATCACCGCCACCGGACAGCTGGGGTGGCGCTCCGCCAGGGCCAACAGGGCGTAGGAGGCGCTGGCATAAAGGGAGGCGTCCCCCTCGCACAGCAACACCACGGCCTGGCCAGCAGCCACTTCTGCGGCCAGGGCAGCGGCAGCGGCATGCCAGGCCTGGCGGCGCGGCTCCGCCTCGCTCACCATCGGAAACAGCAGCGGTAGGCGCCGTTGCTCGGGGCCCATCCAGGGGGCGGCAATCTGGGCCGCCATTCCCTCAGCCTCGAGCCGGGCCACCGGGTAGGCGACCACCGCCGCGGCCCCAATTGCCCGCACCGCCGCCACGGTGAGCAGTTGAGGATCACCGGGGCCAACCCCTACCAGGGTGAGGCCTGCCACCGGCGCCAGGGCTCCCGGAAATTCTGCCGAAAACACGAGTGGCCTGCTGCTGCAGCCTTTCTAAGCTGGGAAAAGACCGTGATCTGGCCCGATGACTCTTCTGCAGGTATTTGGCACCGGCCCAGCCGCATCAGCCTCACCAAACCTCAGCAGTAGTGATCCGGCCGCAATCGCCGCCACCCTGGCGCCATTAGGCATTGGCTTTGAGCGCTGGCAAGTCCAGGGCGGCCTGGCCCCGGATGCCGATCCGGCCGCGATCCTGGCCGTCTACGCCACCGAAATCGCCCGAGTGCAGGCCGGTGGTTCTTACCCCACCGTGGATGCGATTCGCCTCACACCAAACCATCCCGACCGCCAGGCCCTGCGCCAGAAGTTTCTGGCCGAGCACACCCACAGCGAAGACGAGGTGCGCTTTTTCGTGGAGGGCCGCGGCCTTTTCTGCCTGCACATCGGCGATGCGGTGCTGCAGCTGCTCTGTGAAGCGGGCGACTGGATTTCCGTACCCGCTGGCACGAAGCACTGGTTTGACATGGGTCCAGAACCCCATTTCTGCGCCCTGCGCTTCTTCGACAACCCCGCAGGCTGGGTGGCCGATTTTACCGGCGATCAAATCGCCGACCACTACCCACTCCTCGACGAATTAGGCGCTTAAGACTTGTATTGAAGCTGAAAAGAAAAAAGCTAGGGAGACTCTGGAAAACCCAGCCTATCTGCGCGAAAATGAGCCTGTAACCGCATGCCAGGACTGGGTTGATGGGCGGCAAGCAGCTTGGCTTC
>NZ_JAGQDB010000074.1:0-11592 GCF_024346495.1 Cyanobium sp. A1C-AMD
CTCATACACAACACGACGCTCATCCGATATCGGCAGCCTCCAGCGCAGGAGGCTGGAAGGATCAGCGGGGTGTGATCACCCTCGGTTGCAGATTCAGCGCGCGTGCAGGATTGGCGAAGCTGCGCTGATCGAAAGAGGCGATGGCCGTGCAGGCGCGGCAACTGGCATGGTGCAGCGCATCGGCGAAATCAAGCCCGGCGCGCAGCCCTGCCAAGGCCTGTTCGATTGCGGCGCGGTCTTCGAGTTGGAGGGTTGGCAGGTTCAGCAGTGCGTCAAAGACAAGCCCAACCTGATCCCGGCTGAATCGGTAATACCCCCGTAGCACCCACTCCAATTCCAGAGCCACGGTTTTGGGCATAAACAGGGCCTGGCCTGATTCGAGCAAGGTGCGTGCGGCTTCTCGCTGCTTGACGGTGGCGTCATCGGCACCGGCTTCGTCGATGAAGTAGCGGGCCAGCACATTGGTATCAATGCCTATCACGGCTGCAACAGCATGGCCGGATCGAAGTCGCTTGGCACGGCTGGGATGGTCGTTTTCAGCAGGCCAAAGCCGCTGGCTGTGGGGCTGCTTGCTGGTCGCGCCGGTCTCACCTCCAGGTGATCGCCCACCAATTCAAAACAAACACGGCTGCCCCTGTGCAAGCCCAGCTGCTGCCGCATCATCTTGGGAATCGTCACCTGCCCTTTGCTGGTCACGGCGCAACCGCTGGATTCAGCCATGGCGAGGCCTAGTTTGGATAGGTATTACTTGGTAAGAATAGGTGCTGTGGTGTGCCTCGGCTGGCCCTACCGTGGACCTGTGAGTCGCCGCACCCCTTGAGCAGCTGGAGCCACCGCCACGTGCTGGATCTGGCGGCCTTTTCGCTGGACGATTTCACCACCGTGCTCACGCTGGCCCAGCGTTTCCGGGCCCTGCCGGTGGCTGGAGCCCGCAAGTTGCCCGCCCTGCAGGGGCGGTTGATGACCAGCCTTTTCTTTGAACCAAGCACCCGCACTCGCAGCAGTTTTGAGCTGGCGGCAAAGCGGCTCTCTGCCGATGTGCAGAGTTTTTCTCCCTCCTCCAGCTCCCTGAGCAAGGGCGAGAGCCTGCTCGATACGGCCCGCACCTACGTGGCTATGGGCGCCAATGTGCTGGTGGTGCGCCATCGCTGCGCCGGGGTGCCCCAGAGCCTGGCGGCCGACCTCGACCGTGCCGGTGAGCGGGTCGCGGTGCTCAATGCTGGCGATGGCCTGCACAGCCATCCCAGCCAGGGATTGCTGGATTTGTTCACCCTGGCACGCCACTTCGCCCCTGAAGCCCCCACGCCCGCGGCTCTGAGGGGCAAGCGCATTGTGATCGTGGGTGATGTGCTCCACTCCCGCGTGGCCCGCTCCAACCTCTGGGCCCTCACCGCCTGCGGCGCCGAGGTGGTGCTCTGCGGCCCGCCCACCTTGTTGCCAGCGGCCTTCGCCGACTTTGTGGCGGCACCACCGCCAGGCCAGGCGACCGATCCGGTGGCGGCGCGGGGCACGGTGCGGATTGAGCGCAGCCTGGAGCAGGCCCTGGCCGGGGCCGATGCGGTGATGACTCTGAGACTTCAGAAGGAGCGCATGCATCAGCACCTGCTTACCAGCCTCGACACCTATCACCGGCAATTCGGCATCACTCGCGCGCGCCTAGCCCCCTGCGGCCCGTCCGTGCCACTGCTGCATCCGGGCCCGGTGAATCGGGGCGTGGAGCTGGCGGGAGATGTGCTCGACGATCCCGCCGTTTCACTGGTGGAGGAGCAGGTGCGCAATGGAATCCCTGTGCGCATGGCCCTGCTCTATCTGCTGGCCGCGGCAGAACCGCTGGCTTGAAAAGCTTTGCAGCAGTTGAATCAGAGCAACTTGAAACCGTCAAGCAGCAAGCCGTAGAGCAAGCCGATCCGGGCCATATCGAGCAATTGCAGCACGAGTGCATCGCCATCACGACGTATCAGCGGGCCCCTGGCGCGAATGGCCAACTCGATGGCGGCCACGCAGATCAGTGCCCCCACCGGGTCGAGCTTGGCCAGGGTGCCGGTGATCGAGCCGACGGCTCCGCCAATGCTGAAGCTGATCAGCAAAACGATCAACAACAGCGATAGTCGCCGCCAGGGATTGGCTGCCCAACTCTCTAAGGCCGCCCGAGCCTGGGCAACCCGTTCCTGAAAGCCGGTCTGTTGATAACGACTTCCGGGAGGTGAGGCCATCACGGATGAAGGGTTATCAGCGAGGGCCAAAAGGGGAGGCAGGGATGCTGAAGGCGGTGATCCCCATCACCCGGCCCGAGCCCTGCCATTGCATGTCTACACCATCTCTGGCGTGTGCGCAGCCTTTTGGCGCTACATATAGGGGATTCCAATAAAAAAGCCCGAGGCCAATGGCCCGGGCTGGGTGATGGGGACTGAGCAACCAAAGCGCCTGGCTGGCCAATGATCAACTGCCCGCAGACGTTTGCCAGAGCGTCCCAAGGGGCTTGACGTCCCCCAGGGGCTTCCCGATCTGGGTCTCAGCCGTCGCTGTCCTTCTTGCGTGAGGATTTGCCCTCGAGGAGCTCCAGTAGAGCTTCCATCTGGGCCATAACCCCACGTACCTCCCCGGCTTCTGGAAGTAAGCCGTCGTCCATGACACCCTGGTGCATTTCTCGGAGCTCCTGGCGGATGTACCGCAGGTGGCTAACCACCTGTTCGCGTTTCGACTGCGACATCTATGGGTGTTCTACTGATGCACCCTTTTACCGCATCGCCGGTTCACTTCTGGCCAAACCTTGCCTTGGCCTGCTCGTAGAAGGGGGCATCGATGGCGCCAAGACCGGCCTCCTGGGCCATGGATTCGATGCGGCGCCGCACCGCTGGACGTACAAAAAAGGGCACTTCCTTAAGTTTGGCTTCGGCGTCTGGATGCCAATCCATAGGGCTGACCAGCAGCACTTCTTTGAGTAGTAATGGAGAATAGGGGACTCGAACCCCTGACCTCTGCGGTGCGATCGCAGCGCTCTACCAGCTGAGCTAACTCCCCGGCTTAGGGCTCTCTTGTTCCTACAAGCCCATTATCCCCGACCCCACCTCCCCAGCAACTTCCATGAACGCGTCGATCACCCCCGAACGGCTCGCCGCTTTCGATGAAGCTTCGATAGCCGAACTCGCCCGTCGACTGGAGGAAGACGACTACCCCAGTGCCTTTGACGGCTTAGCCGATTGGCACCTGATGCGTGCCCTGGCGATCCACCAACCGGAGTTGGCTCGGCCCTACGTGCATCTGGTGGACCAGGAACCCTTTGATGAGGACTGATTCGGCGGCTGCTGCTGACCCCTTGGTGCACCCGCTGGCGGGTCGCCGCGTGTTGGTGGGTATCAGCGGCAGCATCGCTGCGGTCAAGCTGCCTCTGGTGGTGAGCTCCCTGGTCCAGTGCGGCGCCGAGGTGCGTTGCCTGGTTACGCCGTCGGCGGCCCAACTGGTAAGTCCGGTTGCCCTTGCCTGCCTAAGCCGCAATCCCTGCAACCTCGATGCGGATCAGTGGAGTCATCGCGCTGCCAGGCCGCTGCATGTGGAGCTGGCGGAGTGGGCTGAGTTGGTGTTGGTGGCGCCCTTGAGTGCCACCAGCCTGGGTCGTTGGGTGCATGGGTTGGCTGACAGCCTGTTGGCCAGCACCCTGTTGGCAACCGAGGCGCCGGTGCTGGCTGCTGCGGCCATGAACACTTCAATGTGGATCTCCCCGGGAGTGCGCCGCAACTGGGAGCTGCTGCAGGGCTTTGAGCGGGTGTTGCCCCTGGGACCTACGGCGGGCTTGTTGGCCTGCGACCGGCAGGGGGACGGCCGTATGGCAGAGCCGCAACAGCTCCTACTGGCCTTGCAGTGTCTGCAGCTGTGGGGTTGGCAGCGGGACTGGGCTGGCTTGCGGCTTTTGGTCACTGCCGGCCCTACCCGCGAACCACTGGATCCGGCCCGCTTTCTTACCAACCCCAGCTCCGGGCTGATGGGCGTGCTGCTAGCCCAGGCAGCCCGGCTGCGTGGGGCGGAGGTGACTTTGGTGCATGGTCCGTTGACCGTGGATTCCCAGTTGCTGGAGGGCTTGGCTTGTGTGCCTGTCCAGACGGCGGCCGATATGGAGCAGGCCTTGGTGCGTCTTCAGCCCTGTGCCGATGCCATCGCCATGGCGGCGGCTGTGGCCGACCACCGCCGCCAGCAACCGCTCCCGCACAAACTGACCAAAGAGGAGCTTTCCGTTGAGCTCGCCTCCGGCTGGCAGCGCGTGCCCGATCTTTTGGCTGGCCTGGTGAGCCGCCGGCACCCCGGTCAGCGGATTTTGGGTTTCGCGGCCCAATCGGGCGATGTATTGGCTCAGGCCCGTGCCAAGTGGGCCCGTAAAGGCTGCGACCTGCTGTTCGCGAACCCGATAGATCAAGCCGATGCGGGCTTTGGCGTGAACAGCAACCACGGTTGGCTGCTGGGAGGGCAGGGCGGTGAGCAACGCATCGAGCCAGGCTCAAAGCTGGCGATTGCCCAGCAGTTGCTTTCCGCCCTGAGGCCCTAAGCCACCAGAGTCTCTTCGGCGGGCAGGGTCTCGTCTGCAGCAGCTTCGTGCTGGAGCAGATCCATGAAGGTGCGCAGTTGCAACCTCGGGATGTAGGGCCAGCCCCCACTGCGCTCGACGCTTTGCAGCAGGCTGAACAGCTGGCTGCGGTCGGCTGGAAGGCTGCCCCGGAATGGACCGTCTTGGACCGAGCGATGCAGCTGCTCGAGCTGGCGCAGCAGGGTCAGCAGGTCTTCAGGCTTGCCTTCGAGCTCACTTGCCAGCTCGTTTAATTGCTGCAGCTGGTTGGTGAGACGGCCTTGCTGGGATGGGGTGAGGCTCATGACTGGTCTTGCTTTGCGCTCGCGTCGGGCTCTCGCATACAGGTTGTTGAGAGCCGCGACATCGTACGGGGAATAGCAGATTTGCACCGGTAGGATCGGCGACAGCCCAGTTCCCATCCACCGTCTCTGCGGCGTTTCCCCATGAGTTTTCGTCCTCTGCTGGCTCTTGTGCTGGCGCTGTGCCTGACCCTGGTGACCGCGTGCAGCGGTGGCGCCAAGGCCGTGGATCGCGCCAATCTCACCTACGAAGACATCCACAACACCGGCTTGGCGAACGACTGTCCGACCCTGCCGGAATCGGCCCGCGGCTCGATCTCCCTCGATTCCACCACTAAGTACCAGCTCCGAGAAATTTGCATGCACCCTGCCGAGGTGTATGTGAAGGGTGAGCCAGCTAACAAGCGCCAGGAGGCACAGTTTGTTGCCGGCAAAATTCTTACCCGTTTCACATCCAGCCTTGATCAGGTTTACGGCGATCTGGCCGTTACTGCCGATGGCCTTAGCTTCAAGGAGCTTGGCGGCATCGACTTCCAGCCGATCACAGTGCTGCTGCCCGGTGGTGAGGAAGTGCCCTTCACCTTCTCCAGCAAGGAGTTGTTGGCCACGGCTGATGGTTCAGCTCTGACCACCAGCACCGACTTTGAAGGCCCTTACCGGGCTCCTAGCTACCGCACCAGCAACTTCCTCGACCCCAAAGGTCGGGGCCTAACAACTGGCTACAGCAGCGCTGTCGGCCTGGTTCCTGCTGGAGATGAGTTCACCGGCGAAACCGTGAAGCGCTATGTGGATGGCTCCGGCACTATGAACCTCTCAATTACCAAAGTCGATCCCAGTACAGGCGAGTTTGCAGGCGTGTTTACTGCAATCCAGCCTTCTGACTCCGACATGGGCACCAAGGCGGTTGTCGATGTCAAGATCGTCGGCCAGCTCTATGGCCGCCTAGAGCAGACTTGACCCCTGGGCGCTAGCTCGCAGTTCTTGCCTGCCTCTTTAAGGCCCCATGGGGGCCTTTTTTATTGTGTCTTGGGTCTTTTTATTGGCACTTGAGCCTCGACTCCCCCGGTCTGGGAGAATCCACCCCTTCCTGAGTTGGCCTCCATGACCGCCGCTGAATCCGCTGGCTTGATCGCGCCTCACGGTGGGTCTTTGGTGAATTTGGCGGTGCCTGCGGCTGAGCGCGAGTCGCTGCTCGCTGGGGTGAGCTGCAGGATCGAGTGCAGCGATCGCAATGCCTGCGACGTTGAGTTGCTGGTGGTGGGAGGGTTCTCGCCCCTGCGGGGCTTCATGCATCAGCAGGACTATGAAGCCGTGGTGGCGGGCCACCGCACTACCAGTGGCCTGTTGTTTGGCCTGCCGATCGTCTTCGACACCGACGACGCTTCGATTGCTGTTGGCGACCGGCTGCTGCTCACCTATCGCGGTCAGGAGCTGGCCGTGCTGACGGTGGAGAGCCGCTGGGAGCCTGATAAGGCGCGTGAGGCTCAGGGCTGCTATGGCACCACCTCAATTGAGCATCCGGCGGTGAAGATGATCGCCACCGAGCGGGGTCGCATTTACCTCGGCGGCAGCATTCAGGGCCTGGAGCTGCCCAGCCGGGTGTTCCCTTGTAAAACGCCCGCTGAAGTGCGCTCCACCCTCCCCGCTGGCCAGAGCGTGGTGGCTTTCCAGTGCCGCAACCCCATTCACCGTGCCCACTACGAGCTGTTTACCCGGGCATTGGAAGCGGCCAACGTCAGTGAGCAGGGTGTGGTGCTCGTGCACCCCACCTGCGGCCCCACCCAGGACGACGACATTGCCGGCGAGGTGCGCTTCCAGACCTACGAGCGGCTGGCGGCTGAGGTGAATAACGCCCGAATTCGCTGGGCCTACTTGCCTTATTCGATGCACATGGCCGGCCCGCGGGAGGCTCTGCAGCACATGATCATCCGCAAGAACTACGGCTGCACTCACTTCATCATTGGCCGCGACATGGCCGGCTGCAAAAGCTCCCTCAGCGGCGAAGACTTCTACGGCCCCTACCAAGCCCAAGATTTTGCCCGCGACAACGCTGCAGAGCTCGGGATGGAGACCGTCCCCTCGCTCAACCTCGTCTACACGGAGGAGGAGGGCTATGTGACCGCTGAACATGCCGAAGCCAGGGGGCTGCATATCCGCAAGCTCAGCGGCACCCAATTCCGTCAGATGCTGCGTGGTGGCGAAGAAATCCCAGAGTGGTTTGCCTTCCGTAGTGTGGTTGAAGTGCTGCGGGCCGCAGCCGGTTAACATTCCGTAACTGACTTCTCAGCTGAGGCAAGGTTCTTGAAGAAGCGCTGGCGCAACGCGGGGCTCTATGTCCTTTTGGTGATCGTAATGATCGCCGTGGGTACGGCTTTCCTCGACAGGCCCGACCCGGCCAATGCGCCGCGCACCCTCCGCTACAGCGACTTCGTAGAGGCCGTTCAGGACAACGAAGTCTCCCGGGTGCTGATTTCCCCAGACCGGGGCACGGCCCAGGTGGTCGAAAACGACGGACGCCGTGCGGTCGTCAACCTTGCTCCTGACAAGGACCTGCTCAAGCTGCTCACCGACCACAACGTCGATATCGCGGTCCAGCCCAGCCGCGAGCCCGCTGCATGGCAGCAGGCCGTTGGCAGTCTGATTTTCCCGCTATTGCTCCTTGGTGGTTTGTTTTTCCTGTTGCGTCGCGCCCAGGGTGGTGGTGGCAATCAGGCAATGAATTTCGGTAAGAGCAAGGCGCGGCTTCAAATGGAGCCCCAAACCCAGGTTACTTTTGGCGATGTGGCCGGGATTGAGGGAGCAAAGCTCGAGCTCACTGAAGTCGTTGACTTTCTCAAGAACCCAGATCGCTTCACCGCGGTTGGCGCCAAAATTCCGAAAGGGGTGCTTCTGGTAGGCCCGCCAGGAACAGGAAAAACCCTGCTTGCCAAGGCTGTGGCAGGTGAGGCCGGTGTGCCTTTCTTTTCGATTTCCGGTTCTGAATTTGTCGAGATGTTTGTTGGCGTTGGCGCCAGCCGGGTTCGTGATCTTTTTGAGCAGGCCAAAAAGAGTGCACCTTGCATCGTTTTCATCGACGAAATCGACGCCGTAGGCCGCCAGCGTGGTGCCGGACTCGGCGGTGGTAACGATGAGCGCGAGCAGACCCTCAACCAGCTGCTTACTGAGATGGACGGTTTTGAGGGCAATACCGGCATCATCATTGTGGCTGCAACAAACCGCCCAGATGTGTTGGATGCAGCTTTGATGCGCCCGGGTCGTTTTGACCGCCAAGTGGTTGTAGATCGTCCCGACTATGCCGGCCGCCTGCAAATTCTCGGCGTCCACGCTCGAGGCAAAACCTTGGCGAAGGATGTCGACCTCGACAAGATTGCTCGCCGCACCCCTGGCTACACCGGCGCTGACTTGGCAAACCTCCTAAACGAGGCCGCGATTCTCGCTGCCCGACGTCAGCTCACTGAAGTTGCGATGGATGAGGTTAATGACGCCATCGAGCGCGTCATGGCTGGTCCCGAGAAGAAGGATCGGGTGATGAGCGAGAAGCGCAAGCGGCTTGTTGCCTATCACGAAGCTGGCCACGCCCTGGTTGGTGCTCTGATGCCCGATTACGACCCTGTGCAGAAGATTTCGATCATTCCTAGGGGTAATGCAGGCGGCCTCACCTTCTTCACCCCCTCTGAGGAGCGGATGGAATCGGGTCTCTATTCCCGCGCCTATCTGCAGAACCAGATGGCAGTTGCCCTAGGTGGTCGGGTTGCCGAAGAGATCGTCTACGGCGAAGACGAAGTCACCACCGGCGCCTCAAACGACCTCCAGCAGGTAGCCCGCGTTGCCCGTCAGATGGTTACCAGATTCGGCATGAGCGATCGCCTTGGGCCAGTGGCCTTGGGTCGCAGCCAGGGGGGCATGTTCCTGGGTCGCGATATCGCTGCAGAGCGTGATTTCTCTGAAGACACCGCTGCCGCAATCGACGAGGAAGTGAGCGACCTAGTGGCGGTGGCCTACAAGCGCGCCACTTGCGTTCTCGTCGACAATCGTTCGGTGCTTGATGAGCTCGCCGAGATGTTGGTAGAGAAGGAAACAGTCGACGCTGATGACCTGCAGGAGCTGCTGATCCGCAGCGACGTGAAGGTGGCGGAATACGTCTGAACCGCCAACGCTGGTAGCCGCTTTGCACCGCCAGCCTTTGCTGGTGGTGCTTCGTGCTTATGACCTGCTTGAGCTGCTGCCCTCTTTAGAGCGTTTGCAGGAGCTGGGTGTTCAGCATGTAGAGCTTGCTTGGAGCAGCCATCCCCGTTGGGTTGACCAGGCGATTGAGCTTCGTCAGCGCTTCGCGCATTTGCGCTTGGGTGCGGCTTCGGTAGTTGACTTAGCTGGCCTTAAAGCTGCTGCTGCTGCTGGCCTGGGCTATGCGGTTTCACCGGTGCTGGATCGGGGCTTGATTGAGGCTGCAATTGCTCTGCGTTTGCAGTTTGTGCCAGGTGTGATGTCTCCATCAGAGGTGCACCTAGCGCGTTTGTGGGGATGCTCCATCGTCAAGCTCTTCCCTGCGGCTGCGCTGGGCCGCTCCTATTGGCAAAGACTCGCAGCTCCTCTCGCTGGCGCTGATGGCTTGCCCTTCTGCATTGCGGCAGGTGGACTTGGCCCTGCTGATGTGGAGCCTTGGCTGGCTGCCGGAGTTGATGCGGTCGCCTTGGGTGGATCCCTGGTTAACCCCGCCGATTGGGAGGCGTTGGCCAGGCTTGTCGAGCGCCTGAGGACCTAGTTACCACAGGCCGCACTGGCCCTTTTGGCGTAGCAAGTGATCGGCGAGCACTAAGGCCACCATCGCCTCCACCATCGGCACGGCCCGAGGCAGTACACAAGGGTCGTGCCTGCCTTTGGCCTCCAGTGTGGTGGCTTCGCCACGGTCATTGATCGTCTGCTGGGCCTTGCGGATCGTGGCGGTGGGCTTGAAGGCCACCCGAATCACGATTTGCTCGCCGTTGCTGATGCCCCCCTGGATGCCACCGGAATTGTTGGTGGCTGTGTGCAGGGAGCCATCGCTTGTGGGTAGGAAGGCATCGTTGTGCTCGCTGCCCTTGAGCAGGGTGCCTGCGAAGCCCGAGCCGATTTCAAACCCCTTGGTGGCCGGCAGCGACATCACCGCCTTGGCCAGGTCCGCCTCGAGTTTGTCAAATACGGGCATGCCAAGGCCCATTGGCGCCTGGCGCACCAGGCAGGTGATCACGCCGCCGCAGGAATCGCCCTCCCGGCCGATTGCCTCGATGCGCTCGATCATCTGGGCTGCCATGGCTTGGTCGGGGCAGCGCACGATGTTTGCTTCCACGGCCGCCAGGGTCACCTGTCCTGGGTCGATCGAAGCCTCAAGGTTGTGGATGCGCTCCACCCAGGCGATCACTTCGGTGCCGTGGGCCTTGGCCAGGAGCTGTTTGGCGATAGCCCCGGCAGCTACTCGGCCGATGGTTTCGCGGGCAGAAGCCCGGCCGCCGCCGCTGCGGGCTTGTATGCCGTACTTCGCTTGGTAGGTGGCATCGGCGTGGGAGGGACGGAAGGCCACTTCCATTTCCCTGTAGTCCTGCGGTCGCTGATCCTTGTTGCGCACCACCATCGCGATCGGTGTGCCGAGGGTCACGCCATCGAGCAGGCCACTGAGAATTTCGACCTGGTCATCCTCCTTGCGGGGGGTGGTGATCTTGCTCTGGCCTGGCTTGCGGCGGTCGAGTTCGGCCTGAATCGCTGCTAGATCCAGCTCCAATCTCGGCGGACAGCCGTCGATGATTACGCCAACCCCGCCGCCATGGGATTCGCCGAAGGTGCTGATCCGAAAGAGATCTCCGAAGCTGCTGCCCATGGCCCACCTGCGTTGGGGCGAGCCTACAAACTGGGCTTCACCTTTGGCATAGCGCAATCTTGAAGAGGCAGGAGCGTGCCGCCCTAATCATGGAGCGGCTGCAGCAGCACTACCCCGAAACCCCTGTACCTCTCGACCACAGCGATTCCTTCACGCTGCTGGTGGCGGTCCTGCTGAGCGCCCAATGCACAGATAAGAAGGTCAACGAGGTCACCCCGGCCCTGTTTGCAGCTGGCCAGGACCCTGCCGCGATGGCAGCCCTGAGTGAGGAGACGATCCTGGCCCTTATCCGCCAGCTTGGGCTGGCTCGCACCAAGGCTCGCAATGTCAAACGCCTTGCTGAGCTCTTGCTTGAGCGCCATGGCGGCATGGTGCCCCGCAGTTTTGAACAGCTTGAGGCCCTGCCTGGGGTTGGTCACAAAACCGCAAGTGTGGTGATGGCCCAGGCCTTCGGTGTGCCCGCCTTCCCCGTAGACACCCACATCCACCGATTGGCGCAGCGTTGGGGTCTCAGCAGTGGCAAGAGTGTTGTGCAAACGGAGCATGATCTCAAGACTTTGTTTCCTAAAGAAGCCTGGAATCGCTTGCACCTGCAGATCATTTTTTATGGGCGCGAATTCTGCACGGCCCGTGGTTGTGACGGCACCATCTGCCCCCTTTGCCGGGAGCTTTATCCCCGCCGGCGTACTGCTGTGATCTGGCGTAAGCCCTGATTTACAACTTGCTCAAGCACCACCCAGCCAACAAAAAAGCTCCCTCGCGAGAGGGAGCTTTTGGGATTCCGTTATGTCCCAGCCGTAGCTGGGCTGTTGACTATCAACCGATTGCAGGTGCGGTCAGTGCCACGGGGGTGGCAGTAGCAGCAGCCAGGTCAAGCGGGAAGT
>NZ_JAGQDB010000075.1:0-11557 GCF_024346495.1 Cyanobium sp. A1C-AMD
CAAATTGCGGCCCCGGCAGCGGCCCACCACCACATCGAGACCCGGCTCATACACCGGCAGGCGGCTTAGATCGGCGCTATTCCAGGCTGCAATCCGCTCAACACTGAGGTCCACCACAGTCACCTGCACATCCGGGCAGCGATCTGCAATCACCGCCATCGTCGGGCCGCCCACATAGCCCGCTCCTATGCAGCAGATGGAACTGATGGTGGGCAATCCCATGGAATTCACATAGCCATTACGAGACAGTATTCCTTGAGCACTAATTTCCTCCATGGCTGAGCTGCTAATCACCGGAGGTGCTGGCTTCATCGGCACCCACAGCTGTCTGGTGCTGCTGGAGGCGGGCCACAACTTGGTAGTGCTGGACAACTTTGACAACAGCTCTCGGGAAAGCCTGAAGCGCGTGCTGGAACTCGCCGGCCCCTCAGCAGCCGGCCGGCTGCAGGTGGTGGAGGGCGACATTCGCTCCGCTGGAGATCTGGAGCGGGCCTTCAAGGCGACCCCGACCGGCCGACCAATCACAGCCGTGGTCCACTTCGCCGGACTCAAGGCGGTGGGTGAATCGTTGCGTGAGCCCCTGCGTTACTGGGACGTGAACCTCTGTGGCTCGCGCCAGCTGCTGCAGGTGATGCAGGCCCATGGGTGCCGCAACCTGGTGTTCAGCAGCAGCGCCACCCTCTACGGCATGCCGGAGCTAGTACCGATCCCTGAAAGCGCACCAATCCAGCCGATCAACCCCTACGGCCACAGCAAAGCCGCCGTGGAACAGCTGCTAACCGACCTAGTCGCCAGTGAGCCCGGCTGGCGCATCGCCCGACTGCGCTACTTCAATCCGGTGGGAGCCCACCCCAGTGGCCGCATCGGCGAAGACCCCAGGGGCATACCCAACAACCTGTTCCCCTTTGTGAGCCAGGTGGCGGTGGGGCGTCGCGACTGCCTGCAGGTGTTTGGCGGCGACTGGCCCACCCCCGATGGCAGCGGCGTCCGCGACTACATACACGTGATGGACCTCGCTGAGGGGCACCGGGCCGCCTTGGAGGTGCTGCTGGCCGAGCCCCCCCAGCTGCTCAGCCTCAACCTGGGCAGCGGCCAGGGCCACTCGGTGCTGGAGGTGGTGAGGGCCTTTGAGCTCGCCAGTGGCCGTTCAGTTCCGTACACCGTTGTGGAAAGGCGAGACGGAGACGCCGCCAGCACCGTGGCCGATCCACGCCTGGCAACTGAACGGCTCAGCTGGAGCACCCGCCGCTCCCTGGAGGAGATGTGCCGCGACGGCTGGGCCTGGCAGCAGGCCAATCCCGAGGGTTATGGCAGCTGAAGCAAGGCTGGTGCTCGCCGGTGGCGGCCACAGCCACGCCCTGGTGCTGCGCATGTGGGCCATGAACCAGCAGCGGCCGTCCGCCTGGATCACCCTGGTGAGCCGCCACAGCACCGCCCTCTACTCGGGCATGGTGCCTGGGCTGGTGGCCGGTCTTTATGAGCCAGCCGCCTGCGCCATAGACCTACGCCGCCTTTGCCTGCTGGCGGGGGTGACCTTTGTGCTGGCAGAAATCACGGCGATTGATCCCGAGGGTCGGGAGCTGGCACTGGCCGGGCGGCCCAACCTGCGCTGGGACTGGCTCAGCCTCGATGTGGGCGCAGAAACCAGCGCCGTAACCCATGCGGCCATGGCGGTAAAGCCCCTGGAGCCCTTCTTGCACTGGTGCAGCCAGCCCAAATCAGGCAGCGTCCGCATCCGGGGTGGCGGCGCCGCAGCCGTGGAGGTGGCCCTGGCGCTGCGGGCGAGGGGCCAGCAGCCCAAGCTGCAGCTGCGCGGCACCCAGCTGAATCTGGGCTCAAAGGCAGCCAACCAATTGGGGGAGCAGCTATTGGAAAGCGCCGGCATTGCCATCGAGGCCAACTGCCCGGATGACGCCGCCGCCGACCTGGCCTGCACTGGCAGCCGCGCGCCCCGCTGGCTCGCCGCCTCAGGCCTGGCCTGCAACAGCGAGGGGCGCCTGCTCACTGAGGCCAGCCTGCAGGTATGGCGACAGCCAAGGCTGTTCGCCAGCGGCGACTGCGGCGTGATCGCCAGCAGGCCCAGGCCCGCCTCCGGTGTCTGGGCTGTGCGCTGCGCCCAAACCCTGGCCCACAACCTGACGGCAGTGGTGGCGGGCCGCGAGCTGCGGCCCTGGCGGCCCCAGCGCTGGGCGCTGCAGCTGCTGGGCGACGGCAGCAAGCCCAGGCCCCAAGCGGTGGCCTTCTGGGGTCCATGGGCCCTGGGCCCCAGCCCGCTGCTGTGGCGCTGGAAGCAGGCCGTGGATCGGCGCTTCATGGCCGGCTTCAGCGAGCTGAAGGCCATGGGCCCAGATGGGGGCGCAGCGATGGCCTGCCGGGGCTGCGCCGCCAAATTGGCCGCCAGCCCCCTGCAAGACGCCCTGGCACGCAATGGCCTCGGAGGCGGCACCCCGGGCAGCGCCGAGGACGCCGCGGTGATCGCCCAGACAGCCGATGGGTCCCTGCTACTGCAGAGCGTCGATGGCTTTCCGGCGCTGGTGGCCGACGCCTGGCTCAATGCCCGGCTCACCACCCTGCATGCCTGCAGTGATCTCTGGGCCAGTGGCGCCCAGGTGGAAAGCCTGCAAGCGGTGGTCACTCTGCCGGAGCTAGCTCCCGCCCTGCAGGCAGACCTGCTCAGCGACACCCTGGCCGGCATCCAATCGGTGCTGCAGCCGCTCGGAGCCCGCCTGATCGGCGGCCACAGCCTGGAGGCCCGCGACAATCAAACCAGCCCGGCCAACCACACAGGCCTGAGCTTGGTGCTGAGCGTGAACGGCAGGGCACCCGCTGGACGGCACTGGGGCAAGGGGCCCTTACGCAGCGGCGATGGGCTGTTGCTGTGCCGGCCCATCGGCACGGGGGTGCTGTTTGCCGCGGCCATGGCTGGAGCGGCCCAGCCCCAGTGGATAGACGCCGCCCTAGCCCAGATGCAGCAATGCCAGGCAAGCCTGGTGGAGCTGCTAAACCGCCGCGGTTGCCGCGCCTGCACCGACGTGACCGGCTTCGGGCTGTTGGGCCATCTGGGCGAAATGCTTGCCGCCAGTCCAGAAAACTGCCACGTGACGCTGGCGGCAGCAGCTATACCTGCCCTGCCGGGGGTCTTACCGCTGCTGAGCGCAGGCTGGGCCAGCAGCCTGGCCCCTTCTAATGCCAGCGCCCTGGTCTTACTGGAGGAGCGGATTCATCTCCAGGGGCAAACCGATGCAGCTCGTCAAGCCCTGCTGATTGATCCCCAGACCTGCGGCCCGCTGCTGGCGGCGATTCCAGGCGACCAGCTGGCAGCAGCCCTTAGCGATCTGCAGCAGGCAGGCTTTGGCGAAGCCGCTGTGATCGGCCGGGTGCACACCTAAACGACGACGCGCCGAACCGCCAGCGAGAATGGAGGATCTGCGAGACCAGCGTCTTGTCTGCCCTCACCCGCTGCCTGGAGGAAGAGGCTGCTGCCATAGCAGCTGCTGCCCAGCGCCTGAGCAGCAGCCAGGTGGAGGCCGCTCTGGAACTGCTGGAGGGGTGCCGCCAACGCCGAGCCAAGCTTGTGCTTACCGGCGTGGGCAAGAGCGGCATCGTTGCCCGCAAGATCGCTGCCACCTTTTCTTCAATCGGCCTTACGGCCGTATTTCTCAATCCGGTCGATGCCCTGCACGGCGATCTCGGCATCGTGGCGGCCGACGACGTCGCCCTGCTGCTCTCGAACAGCGGTGAAACAGAGGAGTTGCTGGCGATCCTGCCGCACCTGCGCCGCCGCGGCACGGCCCGGATCGCCCTGGTGGGCCGCCTGGCATCCAGCCTGGCTACTGGCTGCGATGTAGTGCTGGATAGCTCGGTGGATCGGGAGGTTTGCCCGCTAAACCTGGCTCCCACGGCCAGCACCGCGGTAGCTATGGCGATTGGCGACGCCCTGGCGGCAGTGTGGATGGAGCGGGCAGGCATCTCGCCCGAAGACTTCGCCATCAACCATCCAGCCGGCTCCCTAGGCCGCCAGCTCACCCTCACCGTGGCCGATCTGATGGTGCCGGCAACAGCGCTGGACGGCCTCTCTCCCGAGGCACCCCTGGCTGAGGTGATCGGCCGGCTCACCGAAGGCAGCAACGGCAAAGGCAGTCTTGGCGCCGCCTGGGTGCGGGCCAGCGCAAACCCCGAACTGATGGCCGGGCTGATCACAGACGGCGACCTGCGCCGCAGCTTGCAGCACCATGCCCCCGAGGAGTGGGCTGACCTCCGCGCCGGCTCCATGGCCACTGCTGACCCGATCACAGTGACGCCAGAGGTGCTCGCTGTAGAAGCTCTAAAAGTGATGGAACGCAACCCCCACCAGGCAATTTCAGTGCTGCCAGTTGTGGATACCGCCCAGCCTCGCCTGTTGCTGGGCCTGCTACGGCTGCACGATCTGGTGCAGGCTGGGTTTACCACTAGTACCGCCGCGGAGCGCCCATGACGGCCATCCCCTTCACCTTGATCGCCGGGCCCTGTGTAATCGAAAGCCGCGATCTGGTGCTGCAGATCGCCGAGCAAGTGAGCACGATCTGCGCTCGAGTCGGCATCCGCTACATCTTCAAAGCCAGCTTCGACAAAGCCAACCGCAGCTCCGGCAAGTCGTTTCGCGGCCCGGGCCCCGATGAGGGGCTGAAAATCCTTCAGGAGGTGGGCCAGAGCTTCGGGGTGCCCGTGCTCACCGACATCCACGAGAGCTGTCAGGCGGCGGCAGCGGCCCAGGCCGTGGATGTGCTGCAGATCCCCGCCTTTCTCTGCCGTCAGACCGACCTGCTCGAAGCCGCCGCCAAGGCCGTGGCCGGCACCAGCAAGGTGGTGAACGTCAAAAAGGGGCAGTTTCTGGCGCCCTGGGACATGGCCCAGGTGGTGAACAAAATGCAGGAATGCGGGCTAGATCCCGCCAGCGGCCGCCTATGGCTCACCGAGCGAGGCACCAGTTTTGGCTACAACACCCTTGTGGTCGATTACCGCAGCTTCCCCCAGCTCCAAGCCCTGGGTTGCCCGGTGATCTTCGATGCCACCCACGCCGTGCAGCAGCCCGGCGGCCGTGGCACCAGCACCGGCGGGCAGCGGGAGTTTGTGGCACCGCTTGCCAGAGCTGCAGTCGCCGTGGGGGTGGACGGTTTGTTCATGGAGACCCATCCAGACCCCGACAACGCCCTCAGCGACGGGCCAAACATGGTGCCGCTGCACCGGCTCGAGGCCCTGCTCAGCCAGCTGCTGGCCCTGCGTCAAGTAGTGGCAGCGGGTGTGGCCCCAAGCAGCCTGTGATCCGCCAGCTGCTGCAACGAACCCTGCTGCGGCGCCGGGATCTTGCGGCGATCGAACTGCTGGTTTGTGACGTTGACGGTGTGCTCACCGATGGCGGCTTGCACTACGACGAGCAGGGCCAGGTGGTGAAGCGCTTCGACGTGCGCGACGGCCTGGCGATCCGGATGCTGCAGCGAGCAGGCATTGAGGTGGCCTTTCTCAGCGGCGGGCGCAGCGGCGCCATCGAGCAGCGGGCCCGACATCTGCACGTCAATCACTGTCTGGTGGGCGTCGGCGACAAGCTCAGCGCCCTAAGCCAGCTCCAGGCCCACCTGCAGCTGGAGCGCCAGCAAACCGCCTTCATCGGCGACGACCTCAACGACCTAACAGTGCGCCCGGCTACGGGTCTGCTGATCTGCCCCGCCGACGGCGCCCGCGGCCTGCGCCGCCAGGCCGACTGGGTGCTGCGCCGCCGGGGGGGGGATGGGGCCGTGCGTGAACTAGCTGAAGCCCTGCTGCTGCAGCGGGGGCTTTTGCAAAGCCTCAACCGCGAGGGCTGGCGAGAAGGCAACGCCTAGGCGCCGGCTAGGGCGCGGGCCTGCTCCAGCTGCTCCGGGGTATCCACTGAGAGGCAGTCCTGCGCCACCTCGTAGGTGAGCAGGGGAATGCCGGCGTCGATAAGCCGCAACTGCTCCAACTTCTCCAGGTCTTCGAGCAGGGAATGGGGTAGGGCCGCCCAGCCAGCCAACACGTCGGCCCGATAGCCATAGAGGCCCACATGGCCCCAATAGGTGGTGTGCTGAGCCCACTGCTCGGGCGGCACCCCGCGCAAATGGGGCAGGGCACTGCGGGAGAAGGTGATAGCGCGACCATCGCGGGCCCGCAGCACCTTCACCACATTGGGATCGTGCAACTTGTCGGCGGTGAGGGGATAGACGGGCGTGAGCACCGGCGGCCGCTGCAGCTGGGCAAAGTGAGCCGCCATCGCCTCGATGATCGTCGGATCCAGCAGCGGCTGGTCGCCCTGCACGTTGATCACCAGGGTTTCATCAAAATCAGAGGCCGCACCCCCCGCGGCAGCCACCAGCTCCGCCACCACGCTGGCCAGGCGTTCACTGCCCGAGCTGCAATGGGGCGAGGTCATCAACACCGGGAAGCCCCAGCCTTCGGCAAAAGAGCGCACCTGGTCGCTGTCTGTGCACACAACCACGGCCGCCACACCCTGGGCCTGCCGGCAGCGCTCCAACACATGCTGGAGCACGGGCTTGCCGGCAATATCGGCGAGCAGCTTGCCTGGGAGCCGCGCCGATTCCAGCCGGGCCGGTACGGCCACCACCACTCGGGGAGCAGACATCTGGTCAGTCATCCGCCCACGCTAACGAGGGGTCTGCGGCACTCAGATCCGCTCCAAGCCCAGCCGCTCGGCCCGCAGCTCCCTCAGCCTCTGGCCCAACTCGGGCCCTTGCCGCATGCCAGCTGCCAGCAGATCAGCGGCGGTGAGCTCGGCTTTTACCTGGCGCCAGCGCAGCAGCCACCGCAGCAGGGGCCGGCGCGGGCCACTGCCACAGGCCAGGGCCAGGGCCACCGCTTCTGGACTGCAGCCAGAAGCCTCCAGCAGGGCGCACCAGTGCTCGGGCAGCGCCGGGAAGCCCTCCAGCTGGTGCTCCACCAGCCGGCGCCGCAACTCCAACCATTGCGCAAGCAGGCGGTGCTGGCGGTGGGGCAACTGCAGCCGCTCCGCCAGGGCGAGGGGTTGGCGCGCTCCCGCCACCAGGGCCACCAGCAGCGGCAACCCCAGCCGAGCAGCCCAGCGCAGCCGCCGCGGCCACTGCGTATCCGCCTGCAGCTCCGGATCAAGCAGCGCCAGAGCGCCCCAGCGCTGCAGTGCCCCCAAAGCTGCCAGCCAGGGCTCGCGCTCCAGCAGCAACTCCAGCTCCATCCGCAGGCGCGTGCCCAGGGCTGACGGCGCCTCAGCCGGCGGATTACCCTGCCGCCACGGCCAAGGCCACTGCGCCAGGGTGACTGCGGCCTGATCGGCGCTAGCCCCGTCAAGCTCCAGCCCCAGCCGAGCCGCATAGCGGGCGCCGCGCACCAGCCGGGTGGGATCGTCGCGAACGCTGCCGTGATGCAAAAAGCGCAGCCGGCGCAGCTCCAGATCAGCCTGGCCTCCATGGGGATCGAGCAGGGTGCCGCTGACCAGATCCAAGGCCATGGCGTTGATGCTGAAATCACGCCTGGCCAGGTCATCGGCCATAGAGCCGAAGCTCACCTGAGGATTTTCGGCTGGCACCGGGTAGGTCTCGCAGCGGGCGGTGGCCACATCCAGTAGCACCTGCTGGCCGTCCAAGTTGAGTTCGAGCTCAACGGTGCCGTAAGCGCCGTGCTCCTGGCAGCGCTGCACCACACCCTCACCCAGCTGGCCAGCCAAGGCATCAACCAACTCCTTAACCAGCTCTGAAGCCCGGCCCTGCACCACGAGGTCCAGATCGGGCAGCCCCCGCCAGGGATCGTTATGCACCCGGTGCAGCAACAAATCCCGCACCCCTCCACCGACCAATGCCACCGGCCCAACCCCTGACCGGCTCAGGGCTGTCAGCAGGGGCGCTGGAATGCCAGGGATTTCCACCTAGACGGGCTCGATCGGCGCCAGGCGCGGGTCAAGGATTTTGGGTCCCATCCCCTGAAATTTCACAGCAATCGACACCTTCTCACCACTGCCAAACAGGTGGGTCACCTGACCTTCGCCAAAGCTGCTGTGGCGCAGCCGGTCCCCCACCGCCCAGGTCTTGGCAGCCGCCCGGCGCCGCACCGCATTGGCGGGAGCACCGGCCGCACCGCCGCCAGCTACCTGGCGTGAATCCTCGCGATCCACTCGGGTGAGCCGCTCCAGGCGCTGCTCACGACGAATGGAAGCTCCACCGCTATGGGGAATGTCCCCCTGGATCAGGGCGCTGGGCAGCTCCGAAAGAAACACCGAGGGCACCGCTGGCTCGCGCATGCCACCCCAAAGCCGCCGCTCACTGGCATGGGATAAGAACAGCCGCTCTTTGGCCCGGGTGAGGCCCACGTAGCAGAGGCGGCGCTCCTCCTCGAGAGCCGAGGGGTCTTCCAAGGAGCGATAGCTGGGGAAGAGACCCTGCTCCATTCCCACCAGATACACCACCGGAAATTCCAGGCCCTTACTGGCATGCAGGGTCATCAAGGTGACGCGGTCCTGCTCGGTGTCCTTGCTGTCAGCGTCGCTGGCCAGGGCCGCCGAAGCCAGGAAATCCTCCAGGGAGCCCTCCTCGTTTTCCTCCTGGTATTGCAAGGCAGCATTCACTAACTCATTGAGGTTGCGGCGCCGGTCTTCGGCTTCATCGGTGCCTTCGGTGATCAACTCAGCCACGTAGCCGCTCTGCTCCATCACCCGCTGCACCAGTTCCGAAGGGGCGATGTCTTGAGCACAGGCCTGGAGGCCGTTGATCAACTCGCAAAACTGCAGCAACCCCTTGGCCGAGCGGCCGCCCAAAGAACGCACTGCTTCTGCATCACGGACCACTTCCCAGAGAGGAATGCCGAGCTGGTTTGAGGCGTCGGTGAGTCGCTCGATCGTGGTTTTACCGATGCCGCGCTTGGGGGTATTGAGCACCCGCAACAGGCTGACGGTGTCGGCGGGGTTGACCAGCAGCTTGAGGTAGGCGAGCACATCCTTGATCTCGCGCCGGTCGTAGAAGCGCAGCCCCCCCACCACGATGTAGGGGATGCCCCAGCGCACCAGCGACTCTTCCATCGCCCGCGACTGGGCATTGGTGCGATACAACACGGCCATATCGCCCCAGCTGAGATCGGGGTGGGCGGCTTCAAGCATGCGCATGCGGTGCACCACCGCCTCGGCCTCGGCGATCTCGTCATCGCAGCGGGTGAGGGAGATCAATTCGCCCTCGCCTCGGGTGGGGCGCAAAACCTTATCGATCCGCTCGGAATTGTGGGCGATCAGGGCATTAGCCGCCTCCAGAATCGTGGCGGTGGAGCGGTAGTTCTCCTCCAGCTTCACCATCGTGGCGGTGGTCTCACTGGCGGCCCCGTCACCGAAGTCGTCCTGAAAGCCCATCAGGATCGTGAAATCGGCGGCGCGGAAGCTGTAGATGCTCTGGTCCGCGTCACCCACCACAAACACCGAGCGCCCATCCCAGTCGTCGTAGTCGGAGGGTTCGCGACCGTTGGTCACCAGCAGCTTGATTAGGTCGTACTGGGTGCGGTTGGTGTCCTGGTATTCATCCACCAGCACATGACGAAAGCGCCGGTGCCAGTAGTCGCGGATCTGCTCGTTCTGGCGCAGCAGCTGCACCGGCAGCAGCAGCAGGTCGTCGAAATCGAGGGCGTTGTTGGCGGCCAGGGCGCGCCGGTAGCGCCGGTAGGTCTCCGCCATCAACTTGCCCCGCTGGCCACCGGCATCGGCTTCAAGCTGCTCGGGCATCCAACCCTGGTTCTTGGCGTTGCTGATCGCCCAGCGCACCTTCTTGGGCTCAAAGCGCTTGGGATCTAGCTGCAGCTCCTGGGTGACGATCTCCTTAATCAGGCTCTGGACGTCGTTCTCGTCGTAGATCGAGAACTGGCGCGTCCAGCTGAGCCCTTCGGGATCCTTGAACTTGTCGATGTCGAAGCGCAGCAGCCGGGCAAACAGGGCATGGAAGGTGCCGATCCACAGCTCCTTGATCACCTCGCGGTAGATGCGCGAGCGCAACTGGCGCTGCTCCACGGCCGGCAAGGTGCTCCAGGGCTGGCCGAACTGGCTCTGGGCCAGCTTCTGGGCCAGCAGCAGCTCCAGCCGCTCCTTCATCTCGCGGGCCGCCTTGTTGGTGAAGGTGACGGCGAGCAGATGGGCCGGATCGGCGCCGTGGTGGCCGATCAGGTGGGCGATGCGGTGGGTGAGGGCGCGGGTTTTACCGCTGCCCGCACCGGCCACCACCAGCAGCGGACCGGTGTGGTGGTCCACCGCCTTGCGCTGGGCGTCGTTGAGGCCGGCTAGAAATGCGCTCATTCCTGAGACCCTAGGCAAGGCGACGGGCCAACCTCTGCCGCCAGCGCTCCAAGCGCAGCTGGAGCAGAGAAGGGTGCCGCAGGGGCGGCTCACCGGCCTGCAGCCGATCGATGTGGATGTTGATCGCCTCCAGGGCCTGGCGCCAGCGCTGGCGCAGCCGCGGTTCACTGAGCTCATCAAGCAGCTCTTCCAAGCGGCGTGGCGCAGGCAGCCAAGCGGCTGGATCGGCCACCGCCGCAGCGATCCGCTCCCCGTCGGCGGCCAGGCTGCCCATACCGATCTGGTGGGCCAAGCCCCCGGGGTCCAGGTTGTCAGCCAGGGCGTGGTTAAGGCTGCTGAACAGCACGCAGCCACAGGCCAGGGCCTCGATCGGCGGCAGACCAAAGCCCTCGCTCACCCCACTGCAGCGCCAGTGGTCGGCGGAGTCGTAAACCACCACCTTGGCGCTGTTGAACAACCCCACCAGATCTTCCACCCAGCCGTCCTGCACCAGCACCGTGAGCCCGCGGGCCCGCAGGGCTGGCACCAGCTGCTCCAGCACGTAGGTGCTGGTCTTGCGCCGCTGGATCAGCACATCAATCGAGCGGCCGCCCGGCGCCGGCTCAGCGCCGAAGTTGTGGGGGCGATCACCGCGGGCAATCCAACTGGCCTCCAGGGCATTAGGCACCAGGAACAGCGGATTGCGGCTGGCCCATTGGCCCCAGTAGCCCAGGGTGTTGCGACTCACTGCCAGCACCGGCACCCCGGGGGGCAAGCGGAAGCCGTAGCCGCTGCTATGGGCGTGATAGGCCACCGGCCGGCCCCACAACGCCCGCAACTGGCGGGGCACATCAAAGCCCCAGCTCACGATCCACAGGGAGTCGGTGGCGGCAGGGCTGCCTAGGGGTTCAGCCCGTAGCAGATCACCCAGGTAGGGCAGTCCAGGCTCCCGCTGCCGATAGGTGACCAGTTGTGTTGGCACCAGTTCGGCCAGCAGCCGGGACGTCTGCTGCTCCACCAGCAGGCCACCGCAGCGGTAGCGACCGCTGGTGCCTGGCACCAAAAAGCGAAGGGGGCGCAAGACACTCAGAGGCTGCGGCCCGCCAACTCTGGCTCAGGCCGCCGCCACTTCCGTGCTGCCCGAACGCTGACGCCGGGTAAGGAAGCCAAACAGCACCTTGCCAATGGCGGCGATCAGATTGCCTTCCAGTTCCTGGAACATGGTCATGTTCAGGTGGAAGGCGTGGTTGGCCTCCTCCACAATGCGATCGGCCA
>NZ_JAGQDB010000076.1:0-11308 GCF_024346495.1 Cyanobium sp. A1C-AMD
ACTGCTGGGACACGAGCACCCCAACACAAACCTCACAAGGTTCATGCTGGCCACTCTGCTATCTGATCAGGAGCGATATGGCGAATCTATACCTTTGCGCCGCCAGGAACTTGAGGTGGCAGCCAAACGGAATGGCTGCGGTGCACACGGCACCCTTATCTCGATCCGCCTACTTGCGAATGATCTCTATTGGCTGGATGAACTAGAGGAAGCAGAAACCCTGTTTCGTGAGTTCTTGGAAGACCGCCAGCAGGTGCTCAAGCCCAGCGATTTCGTGATCGGTCGGGCGCTGGGAGGTCTGGCCAAGACCCTTGAGGAAGCCGGCAGGCTGGAGGAAGCGGCCGCCATTGCCCAGCAAACCCTCGATCACCGCCACGAGCACGAAGGGCCCGATTCCTTGTGAACCAACCGCAAGCGGCTGGACCTAGCACGCGTACTGCAGAAGCTGGGCCGCGATGCCGAAGCCCTTCCCTTGCTTGAGCAACTGCAGGCCAGCCTTGGCAACCTTGATCTCCCCGATGAGGAGGACCGGCACCTTCTTGCCTCCGCCTGCGACTTGCTGGACCTGATCACCGCTGAACACTGATCAGCTGCGTCAGTCTCTCGACTCCTTGCCCACTGGCGTCCCCGTGCACGGCCCGATGCTTGCCAAGCACTAGATCTGCAAACCGCTCGTGGACCTCAGCGCCCCGGAGCAACATCAGACTGGCGGCAACGCCGGCCAGGCGTTCCAGCTCTTGGCGGAACTCCAGGCCGTGGTGCATGTTCAGTGCATGAGCCGCCTCGTGGATCAAAACCTGAAGTGATTCAGGGCCCAGTGGGTGCTGCCAGAAGCACGGCTGATCCAGCGCCAAGGTGAGCACATTCGTGGTGCTCCAGTGGGCATAGAGGGTCACGCCGGCCTCGTGATTGAGGGTGAGCTGGCCGCTGACGCGGTTCTCGCGCCCGGGGCAGGTGTCCACCAGCTGCTGGCAGAACCACACCGCAAACTCCAGGCAGCGCCCTACCGCTTCCGCTCCACCCTGCCGCTCCAGCCACTGCTGGCGCACATCCCCCGCTTGCCTGGCGGCCTCGATGGAAAAACTCTCACTGTCGGCGCGCTTCGCCTTGGCAAGTTCATCGTGGCGCACCACCTCCCGGGCTGAGGGCACGAACACCTTGAGCATGTCGCGGAAGCCGCTGCTGGCCTGCGCCGTGTTGACGACCTGCACACCCAGTTCGCGGGCATCCTCATCGAAATGGCGCTCGCCCATCCTTGGCACCGAGCGGGCGATGTTCTCCCCGAAGGCGCGGGCAATGATCCGCTTCTGCACCTCACTCTCACAGCGGCGGCCGGCATGGCCCACCCACTCGTCCTTCACGGCAGCCTCATCCATCTGCTCCAGCAGCGTGGGCAGGCAGGCCATATGCAGCTTCACCGGATAGCCAGACGCCACCGCATCGCGGTTGGGGTTCATCGGCACCCGCTGCTGCACATCGCAGTGATAGGGCATCGTCCAGTCCACAGCCGCCACCGGAATGCCCATCTCGTAGATGGTGGGCTTCTCTCCATCGCTGGTGGGCACCAGATGGATCGTGGTGCTCCGGCTCGGCTTCTTCCAGCTCTGGCTGATCGGGTCATACAGCTCGGTGGTGATGCTGGCATTCACCTGATGCTCCACAGCCCTGGAGCTGATTCGCTCACCATTCACCACCAGCTCGATGCGCTGCGGCACCAGGAACTGCGCGAAGTAGCCATCCAGCCGCTCACGCGTCTCCTCCGGCCATGGCATCCGCATCCACACCGTGGTGCTATAGCCCTGTTCCGGTACCGCTACCTGACGCGTAACCCGCTGCCCGTTCTCCTGCAGAAACGCCAGCTGCTGGCCGCCGCTACTCACCCTGGCCTCCTCCGCGATGCAGAGAGCCTCCTTGAACCCCCGCCCGAAGCGGCCGCGTTTGAGATGGCTATCGGTCTTGTGGGTGAGGTACACCACTTTCAGATCGCTGAGGTTGCTGATACCCGAGCCGTTGTCGCGGCACTCCACCACAAAACCCCCGGCTTCGCTGCCGTAGCGGAGCTCAATCCGGCCCATATCGCCCTCCACGAACGAATCCAGGGCGTTCTGCACCAGCTCCTTGATTAAGTGCTCAGCCGGCCGCGCCGCATTCATCGCCGCAAAGCCTTCGGTGCTGATCGAAAGCCAGCCTTCGCTCTGCCTGGTCATTTAGGTTGGGTCGAAACTGCCGCAAGCCTCCTATGTGCGGGCTTCTGCTGCGGGGCCACTGTGCGAATGACGGCCGGCTGGGCTGGGGGCTCACCGCAGCGGCGGGAGGGGTCTGTTTCTGGTTTCAGTGGTCAGTTGGCTGGTTCTGACGTCACAGTTCCCAGAGCGTGGCCAGTGGCACGGCCCAGAGCTGCCATCAAAGGCCTCAGGCCTTTGGCATTTGGCATGGGGAAGGCGTAGCCACTGTTGCCTCACGATCGTGAGGCCCCATCCAGCTCTTCCGCATAATCCGCATCGGGGAGCCAGCATTACCCACAACAGAACTCCAGCTCTAGATGATTGAGCTGGTGATGTTTCCCCCCTCACCGCTGAGCCTGAGTAACTGCCTACACCACCTGGATCGTGGATGCTGAACTGAGGGAGCTGCTTGGTTCGGCCGGTGCCCTGGTGATAGAAGGCCCCAAGGCATGTGACCAAGCGCTATCGGCCACGCCACAGGCCGCATCTCGTGTTCTGCTGGACATCGACTAGCCCGCACGCCAGGCCTTGGTGTGGAACTTGGGCTGGGACTGAAAGGATCCAGGCCCCGCCTCCTGGTTCCCTTGAGCCCCAACCCGGCTGCATCGAGTGGGTCTTGTTTGCAGCCTGTGCGCCGCAAGAAACGCTGAAATCACAATGCGAATAACGCCGAGCGTTTGATGCGGGTTTCGCTGACCACACAAATCTGTTGTGCCTATGGCAGCAGGTTGGTCACTCGTACTGCTTAGCTGCTGTATCCGAGTACAAGATTGATCACCTCATCGAACTCCTGGTCGCTGATGGGCTGAGAGATACTGAGCGTATTCATGGCTCGGTCGATTTCGGAATCGATCCGATGCAGGAAGGATTCGCGCACTGTGTCGACTAGTTGATTGAGTTGTTCGGATGTCATTTTGAAGGATTGATAAAGGGGTGAATGGTCAAAGCGGAATTGTCGTCGGACAGTCAGGGAGGCTTCCGAGGGGAGGGCCCACTATTGGGCCCCGTTTGCATCAGCACCATCTCGAAGCTCAGCCCTCTTGGCTGTAATAGCGGTCGAACTTTGCGGCCACTTCCTGCCAGCTCACGCGGGCATAACCCTTCAAGGCGAGGAGCACTGTTTCCGGCCGTTTGCCGGTGTACTCGGATTTAGTGCCAGAGGTCATAAAACGGCGGATCTCCACCTGGCTGGGCATGGCACCGGCCGGCAGCCCATGGTGCACAGCGACGTGCTGCAACAGCTCTGAGAGTCGCTCCTGGGTCCAATACCTGCGGCAGCCCTTACCCATCAATTGGCCTCGGTAGCGCAGGTGAACAGCCTCGGCCACGGGGCCCTGCCCGCCATGACGGGTGATAGCGCCATGAACGGCAGGCGGCAGCTCCGTCTGCAGCGGCATCCGCCCGTGTTCGCCCTGCATCTCTGAGAAGCGCGGTAGAAACTGCTTCAGGGGCTCGATGGTGTGCCAGTACCCCGTGCCGAGATGTCCGCCCCGCTGGCAAATCACCTGATATTGCAGATCCCACTCCGCCTCAGGCACAGCTATCCCAAGCGCGTCGTAGGTCTGCAGCCTCTGCTGCAGCGAGGCGCTCGCCACCTCCAACAGTGGCTTCTGGCTGGCAGCCTCGTATGCATCCAGATCGGCCAAGGTTGGATCAGTGCTGTGGGGGAGACGTCCATGGGTTGCGATCCACTGCCGCAGCAGCTGGTCGCCCTGTTCCCCTTGCTGCTGCTCCCGTGAGCGACGCATTTCATCGCGCAACTCCCCAATGGTGCAGCCAACCAGTGTCACCACTGCCATCAGTTTCTGGCGGACCCTCTCACGGGTGATCGCTGGTGTAGTCAGCGAGCCGATCCTATCGAGCGAAAGCCCGTCAATGTGCAGCAGCAGCATGTTCACAGCAGTTGGACGGCCCATGGCCTTGCACAGGTCCCGCAACCAGGTACCCGCAGGGAATACGCCGCTGAACTTTTGGGCGTAGCACTCCAGCAACTTGCGTTGCAGGATCTCTGCGGCCCCGCCGATGCTGGCCGTGCCCGGGGATGTTCCGCTGGACTGGATCGCTTGCAGGATGGCGCTCAGCTGCTGCAGTTCCCCCAGCCGCCGAGCCAGGGCCTCCGGCTCAGAATCACAGAGACTTGTCAACGTCTTCATCAACTTCAGGGCCGGCGTTGTGGACGCCTTCTCGCGAATGCAGGCAGCGGCCAGTTCGCACCAGCGGCGATTGATGGAGTCATCGACCAGTAGATCCAGCGCAGGGTCACATTGCTGCGTGACCGCTGCGGCGATGGGCTTGGGTGTGGAGATGGACTGAGCGTCCTCAGCGCTGAATGGCAGGCTCAGTCCGTATCCCGCCAACAGGCTGTGCAGCTCGCTGATCGAAGTGGCACCGAGGTGGCGGCAGTGCCCTAGGCGCTGCTCATCCACGCCCACCAGATCCCCCAGCTTATGAAAACCATTGCGCCGCAGTGCATTGGAAGCACGAATGCTGAGGACATTGGCGTCCAGCGGTAGGGAGAGAAGAGACTCTCCGTTCGATACGGGCTGGGGGCTCTGCTGCATTAGGGGGACACAGACAAGCAGCGGCGAAAGTTCGAGCACTAGCGAGGTCAGCGCTGGTGCCTCCAACGGCGAGAGCGCTTGACGCTGGAGCACCTCGGCCAGGGCCTTACAGCTGGCGGAGTCTTCGCAGAGCTGCATGATCTGCCCGAGGATTCGGTGCAGCTTGCGGGCGTTGAAACGCTCTAGGCAGGGACGCACCGCCGCCGACTGCAAAAACGGATCGCCAGCGAGGCCAAGGGCGCGCCATTGCAGCCGCAGGTGCTCAACGGCCTGCAGCAGGAGAGACGTCAGGATGGGGTTGCTGGTTGACTGATCTCCATCGGACTGGCTGAGGGCATTGGGGTAAAGACAGGTCATGGCGTCAGTGCGGTGATGTCACCATTGAAAAAGCCCTGGCCGACTCAGGCGGCGCACACGTGCGAATGACGACCGCCGGTCCGTTGAAAGGTCTGGGCGTTTGCGAGCCAGCGGGTCAGACCACGTCGTTCGACGGGGGTGCAGGATCGAGCCACCCAAGTGGAAAGGGCTTGACTCGTCACCGGCCCCATGGCGCCAATCACGGCGGCTCCTATACGCCTCAGAATGAAGGCACGCGAGAGGTTGCATGCCCCAGCTCAATGCCTTCGATGCAGCACCTGGTCGCACTGTGGTGGTGACTGCTGGGGACCTATTCGAAGAGGCAATCAGCGTTGATCTGCTGGTGATTTCGGCGTGGGAGAACTACTACGAAGGTGAACCGGGCTCCATGGTGGCCGTGCTGCGCGATCGCTGCGGCCTGGAGGTGAAGCAGCTGCAAGAGACTCCAGCCCTGGATCTACGGGCTGCTAGCACGATTCGGGCCTGGATCACCCCGCCCTTAGAAGAGCTGGCCATCCCGCCGAATTGGCCAGAAGGATCTCTAACCCGCTTCAGCCGCCTGGCCGTTGTAGAAAGCCCACGCAATGGGCCGATCGAAGCGACAGACCAACAGGTCTTTCAGCAATTGTTTTGCCTGCTCTCGTTGTTGCCTTTGCATGGCATCAAATGCAACAGCGTTGCAACACCACTGCTCAACACTGGCCGCCAGAAGGCAAAACCTGAACAGCTTTATCCAGCCATGATCAGCGCCATCGGCAATGGCTTTCGTCATGTGCCCGAGCTGCGTCAACTCGTGATTTTTGACAAAAAGGCGGAGCCGTTGCAGGCACTTTGTGAAAAAATTGATTCGCAATTAAATCGGACCCCACTTGATTACAAGCCTTTAGAGCTGAAGGAGCATCAACAGATCCAGCTTAAAAGCCTGCTCTCAACAATTACTTTTTTTAGGAAACGTTGCGGGAAGACAATCACCATCCCAGACGTGGCTGAAAATCTTGCCATTATCGAAAGGCAATTAGATGCTGGAACTGCGGTGCCCCTGGTTCTGGGACTGTCAGCCAGAAAATTGTTGGAATCCCTCGTACAGCAGGAACTAATCAGTAAGAGGTTAGGCGGCGATATAAACAATCAATCTTTGTACGAAGGAATTTCCATTCTGAGCCGCTACTTTGATCCATGGATTTTGGCTGACCTAAACACAATTCGTTGCTTTGGTAACTGGATGGCCCATGCCACCCCCTTCGCTGCCGACCAGATCGTTCCTCGACGCCCGGTTGCATTCAACGATCTGCTCTCGATGCTGCTCGCCTTAGAGCGTGCTTTACAGCAGTATCCGTGGCCGATCCAGGTTAAGAATACTGATCGCTACCGTGAAATCAATCGTATTCGACGTGACAAGGCAACGAAAATAATTTAATCAGTCTTGCATCTCTTTTCGGCCTGAATGTGACACTCGATTTCAAGGCGCAAACCCACCAGGTTGTTGAGGGCTGTTATGAATGATGGATTTGTCTAGACCCAACAGCTCTTCCAGGCCGGGCCCGCCCCTGCACCACCTGCAATGGATAGCGATCACGCACGTTCCCAATCAGCAAAAAATTGGCTCTTTACGGGCAAAAAGCGCACTAGCTATTGGCTTTACTGCAGGGGCAAAAGGCCTGGCGAGTCTTGGCCCGTTGGCTACTAGGCGCCCTGGATCCCCCGGCCAACACAGGGGTGCAACAGGCTGATCCGCCGCGGTGACTTTCAGGAAAGGTGTCACTCCTGGGCTGCCTTTCAGGCCGCCTGCATCAACGGTAGCTGCCCTGGTTCATTGAGTTCATCCGGCGGCTGATTGATCCAGACCACCTCCGGTTGACGCCAACACCTGGTTGATCGCGACCAACGCCTTGGATGGCGCTGGCGGGCCTGTCCATACACGACAGAACGGTGCCTGCAGATCTCCGTAGCCTGACCATGGTGACGTTGCTGGGGCGTCACGAATTTGATGCCGCTGTGGCGGTGTTGGTGGTTGTACCAATCGACGAACGCGGCCACCCACTGACAAGCCTGCTCTTTGGAGGCAAATGGCTTGCGGGGGTAATCAGGCCGATACTTCACCGTCCTGAACAGCGATTCCGAGTACGGGTTGTCGTTGGATACCCGTGGTCGTGAGAACGACCTGAGCACGCCCAGTTCTTCCAAGCGGCTCTCCAGCGTTGCTGCACGCATGGCGTTGCCGTTGTCGGAATGGAGAACCAGGGGTTGCTTCCTGCCTTTGCTGATCCGTTCTCTCAGGCAAGCCCTACTGACCAGATCCGCTGCAACGGCTGGATCCTCACGCTCATCCACATCCCAGGCCACGACCTTGCGGCTCCAGACGTCGATCACCAGGTAGAGGTACAGCCAGATCCCGCGCACGGTGGTGGGCAGATAGGTGATGTCCCAACTCCACACCTGGTTTGCTCCTGAGGTCCTGAGCCGTGGAACGGGGCGCGGTTCCTGTGGTGGCCGTGCACGACCGCGGCGGTGAACCTGGCCATGGGCATGGAGTACCCGGTAAAAGCTGCTCTCCGAGCCGATGTACAGCCCCTGATCGGCCAGGGCTGGCACGATCTGCCCTGGCGGCAGTGAGGCGTACTCAGCCTGGTTGCAGGTGAGCAGGATGCGTTGGCGCTCCTCCTCGCTCAGCTTGTGCGAGACCAGACGTGGGCTGCCTTTGCGGCGATCGTGACCATCGCCATCACCGATCACAGCCTTCCGCCAGCGCTTGAGGGTGCGCAGACAGATGCCGATCTCGCTGCAGGCGCTGACCAGGCCCGCACCAGCGGCATGAGCCTCGTTAATCAGCTCAATCGCCTTGAGCCGGTGAGCGGCGCTGGTCAGCCTTCCGCGTCCTCCGAGCAGAAGGCTTCCCACTTTTTTCTCAGCACCAGCAAGGCTGCCATCTCCGCCATGGCTTTCTCCTTGCGCTGCAGCTCTTTCTTGAGGGCCTTGATCTCCCGCTGGTCCTGGGCACGGAGCTTTTCCAGCTCTCTCTGCTCTTTCAAAGTGAGCACTGGCTTCTCATTGGCATCCTGCGCTGCCTGCCGCCAACGTTCCACCTGCTCGGGGAACAGGCCCCTCTCCCTGCAGTAAGCGCTGAGCTCAGTGGCATTCAGGCCAGCGGCCTCCAGCACCACCGTGAACTTGTCGGCAGCACTCCAGCCCTCTGGTTCCTTCTCGGAAGCCGGCACCACCTCTCCCTGCAACCGCCAGGCCTTCCTCCAGTTGTAGAGGGTGACGATGTGAATGCCCAGCTCTGCTGAAATCTGAGCCACGCTCTGCCTGTGAGGCGGACTCATCCGCCTCCTCACATCAGCTTTAACAGCCTCGCTGTAACGACGCATTGCTCATGTCCTCAAGCCCCCGGGTGTACTGATCACAGGGGTGACAACTTTCCTGAAACCGGGGGCCGCTGCTCGCAGTTTCTGATGGATTCGTGGCGATCCCTAAAGGATTCATGCTCTTGGAGCACCGCCTTGATTTCAGAAGTGATCATGGCGTTTCCTACCTTCTACTTTCTAAGCGACTGCCTCTGCATACAGGCGTGACCCGGACAGCTGCTGCGGGCCTCCCCCCAGTCTGCGGCAAAGCCAGGCCTGAGAAGGGTGACTACAAGCTAAGAAGCTTGCATTAGAACTTGCTCAGCTTGAGATCTGCTCTTGCCTTTTCAAGGCTTCCGTAAAGAGCCTTATCACTGTCCTGCGCTGATAAAGGCGGCTGCCTTTAAAGGCTGCACCGAACCAACCTGCAAGATCGTCAATCCGTTCTAAGACTTCGTCATTCTTGGCATAAAATCCCGCCTTTAGGGAGCTTACTGATATCAAGAGCGCATTCGCAAATAATTCAATTCCCTCCACATCTTTGCCTAGCAACAAACATGCTATTGAATAATAGAAGGCGGCGGCTAGCGTTGGCTCTGCTTCCTTTCCAAAAAATGAGCAATGCAACTCGTAGCAGTCAGCAAGAATCGCGTGAGCTCTTTGAGCTTTTTTCTGGCGAATAAAAAAAACACCGTAAGAAGCATAGCTAAAAAGATATTCGCCAGAGCATTTTCCATAGCGGCGCTCTTTTAGCTCTAATAATTTCTCGGTGCATCCGACTTTGTTCTGCTTTTGCAAATTGATCGTGTATGATTCAAGGCACGCAATGCAGCGTGGATGTTCTGCGCCTAGGCGAGCTCTGCACAACTCAAGCGCTTCCTTGGACCTTTCGATATCTCTCCTGCTGCCATTCTCGCCCTTGACAAGATTACGAAAAATGAGTATATCAAGCTTTGCGAGGCTTTCGCTGCCAAAACAGTGATCACATATTTTTTCAGAATTCCCCATGAGTCTAATCGCCGCATCCTCGTTAAACATCTGCATGTAGGCATCGGAAAGCCTGTAGTTAAGCTCAATCTTGACTGGTGGACTTATAGACGAGTCGGATTGAAGTGCGGCCTCAGCGAGTTTACATAGCTCATTCGCTCTATCGTATTTTCCCGATATGGCATAATTCTTCGCAGTCTTTAGCTCAATACGCAGCCTTTTATAGATTAGATCTGGATAATGCTCTCGGTAGCATGCGACTAGATTGGCGTATAAGTCCAGTTTATCATCCAGTCTGCTGCAGTCTGCCAGAGTCTCCTTAATTGCTAGCGCCTGGAGGCTGGTCCCGGGATTCCCTCCATAAATTTCAAGATAATACCTGCAGGTTTTCAATGCAAGATTGCCGTCCCCGCCCCCGGCTATCTTCAATAGCCCCAAGAGATTTTCAATGTCAAGTGTGACTTCATTATCCTGCTCTGCTCTCGATTTCGCCTTGATTGAATCAAATATTGATTGAATAGCCGTCTCTATCGATCTCTTATTCTTGCTCTGACAGCAGGCTTGAATCCAGTATTGATAGACCACGCCAGGATCCAGTAGGCGCAGCAAGCTCAGCATGGGCTGTTCTCTAGAGAGAATATCAAGCAACAAGTCTCCATTGAAAGCCCTTAAAAGCTGCCACGGCAACTCTTCCGACTTGCGGACATCCCATTCATCCTTGTATTCGAACCACTGGGCTATATCACTGTGAGCTTGTTGCCGATCTACTTGACAAGTAAGATAGCGGTTCTCAACAGCCTTGCGTAGGTAGTCATGATCAATGAGGAGGAGGTTTCCATTCCTGCCAAAAGCCTCCTTGAGTGCCAAATCAATGGGTACCCACTCCAGCGACGCCAGCCCTTTAATCGATAGAAGTTCCTCCTCGCTCAGGCCTGCCTTGCTGGCCCAGAGCGCTGTCATCACCTTGCGGACGTTTTCGCCGTTACCGTCTTCCTCAAGGCGTTCCAGCACTCGCTCGTAGAGGTCATCGATGGTGACCACTGTCAGGTAGCCATCCAGTTGCTCCGCCAAGGTGTCATAGCGGCCGCATTGGCGCAGTTCCTCTAGCAGCACCCGCAGGAACAAGGGTGAACCGGCCAGCGGGTGGCTCAGGATTTTGATGCGCAGCTCAGCGACCAGTTGTTTGGCGTAGCGGCCTAGGTACTGCTTGACCAACACACGCTGCTCTCGTTCCTGGAGTGGCCTGATGGTGAGGGTATTGAACTTCCTATTGACCAGGATCTCCTTGGTTGGGCACTCCAACGCACTGGCCACGATCAGCACTCCGTCTGGAATGGCGAGCGGCAGCCAGGGCAAAGCATTTTGATCATCTGGATTCAGCCGATCGAGGCCATCCAATATCCAGATCCAACGGTGGTTGTTCTGCTTTGCCCAGCGCCCCAGGCTCTGCAGGGCTTCTGCCGCTTTGGCCACCAGCTCCCACCAGTCCTGCGGCACCTGAAGTGAGTAGCTATAGACCTCAGGCAGCTGTTGCTTGGCGGTTTCGATCAACCGTGCCAGCATCGGACGGATGGCGCTGGCATCGTTGCTGCAACCCAGATGGTGAGCATAGAGAAAGTCTTCTGGATAGGCCTGGTGATGGGCCTCCATCCAGTTGGCGATTAGGGCGCTTTTGCCGGCTCCGGATTCGCCGGTGATCAGGATCTTGTGCTGGCCGGTATCGATCCATCTCTCCAGCTTTTCGATGTAAACCTGCCCCCGGTAGCTGTCAGGAAAGATGACGTCTCTGCTGCCATTCATGCAGCCGTGGCAAACGTAGCTGGTCTTGGGTCGA